>CAYSXG010000092.1:0-8989 GCA_964434895.1 uncultured Solibacteraceae bacterium
CCCCCGCGGCGCTGGAGCCGTTTCGTGGGCCGCGTGTCGGGGGGCACGCGCGGGGATTGCGCCACGCTCGTGCCGAACTTGTCGGTCTGCACCAGCATGGCGACGAGCGACGAGATGTCCTCCACGCCGGTCCGCTCCGCGAGGTTGCGCAGCGCCTCCGAACGGCCCTTGCCGGCCCGGAGCTCGAGGTTGATCAGCCGCAGCTCGTCGGCGAGATCGGGGTGCGCGTGCGCGAGCTCGTCGCTGACGCGCATGCTGGCCTTATCGAGTCCGAGCCCCGCCTCGACGCTGACGACCATCAGAACTAGCGCGTCCGCAAGTCCGAACCGGATTCCATGCTTGCGCCCACTCACCAGCCGCCACAGCCCCAAGGACTTCGTCCGGTAGATGTGGGCGACCATCCGCGAAGGCCTGGTCTGGCGGGGCGAGATCCGGAACCGGGCCAAGGACGGCAGCTTCTACTGGGTGGACACCACCATCGTCCCCTTCCTCGACGCGGAGGGCCGCCCCTGGCAGTACATGGCGATCCGCTTCGAGATCACCGAGCGCAAGCGGGTGGAGGAGGCCCTGAAGGAGAAGCAGGCGGAGCTGGAGCAGCGGGCCGAGGCCCTGGCCCGCTCCAACGCGGACCTGGAGCAGTTCGCCTACGTGGCCAGCCACGACCTCCAGGAACCCCTGCGCATGGTCTCCAGCTTCACCCAGCTCCTGGCGAAGCGGTACGCGGGGCGCCTCGACGCGGACGCCGACAAGTACATCCGCTTCGCCTCCCAAGGGGCCCTGACCATGCAGGCCATGATCCAGGACCTGCTGGCCTACGCCCGGTTGAACAGCTCCGTCGCGGCCCCTCGGGCCCTGCGCCTCGACGAGGCCCTGGACGCGGCCCTCCTCAACCTCCAGGCGGCCCTCGGGGAGGCCCGGCCCCTCTTGAGGCGGGAGCCCCTGCCCTCCGTCCGCGGGGACCTGGGCCAACTCACCCAGCTCTATCAGAACCTTCTGGGCAATGCCCTGAAGTTCCGTCATCCAGAACGGCCCTTGGAGCTCTCCGTCGGCGCCGTCGAGGAGGGGGAGGGCTGCCGCTGCTGGGTGAGGGACAACGGCATCGGCCTCGAACCCCAGTACCGGGAGCAGATCTTCGTTCTCTTCCAGCGCCTCCACGCCCGGGGGGACTTCCCCGGGAGCGGCATCGGCCTGGCCTTCTGCAAGCGGATCGTAGAGCGCCACGGCGGCCGGATCTGGGTGGAGTCCCTCCCCGGCGAAGGCTCCACCTTTTTGTTCACCCTTCATCGAAACAGGAGCCCCGCATGAGCCCCGCGAACCCCGTGGAAATCCTCGTCGTGGACGACAACCCTGGCGACGTGTGCCTCATCGAGGAGGCCCTGAGGGACGGCGTCGTGCCCAGCCGCCTCCATACGGCCCGGGACGGGAAGGAGGCCCTGGCCTTCCTGCGCCGGGAGGAGCCCTTCACAGGGGCCCCCCGGCCCGACCTCGTCCTTCTGGATCTGAACATGCCCAAGGTCGGGGGGCTGGAGGTGCTTCGGACCATCAAGTCCACCCCCGGCCTCAGGACCATCCCGACGGTCATCCTCACCACCAGCATGGCCGATCGGGACATCCAGGCATGCTACGAGGCCCAGGCGAACGCCTACCTCGTGAAACCAGGGGACCTGGAGGCCTTTTCCCGCTTCCTCTCCTCCATCGAGGCCTTCTGGCTCACCATCGCCACCCTCCCGGTGGGTTGAGTTTCTAAGATCTGAATTTGTGGATAGTTCGGTGGATATAGCAGCGAATTCAGCGTCGCCATCTTGATTTTAGTGTTTTTGGAGTTAAATTTACCTCGTGGTTCAGTCTTGGGGCGCGACTTAGGTATATTTATTGTACTTGGTCGGTCGTTTCCCCACTCCAAAAGGGAGGTAGCCATGACCCACGTTCCGAACCAACCCACCCCGGTTCCACCCGAACCTTCGTTCACGACCCGGACCCTGCTCCTGGTGGGGGCCCTGAGCCTGATGGTGGGGGCCGCCATCGGCCTGATGGATCTGCGGAGCCCCCGTCCCGAACGTCCTGAAAACGGGGACCTGAGCCCCGAGGCCCTGAAGCTGGACACCCAGCTGGCCCAGGAACTGAAGGACATCCAAGCCAAGGCCGAACTGGACGCGCTGCCGGCTCCGCCCGCCCCGACGAGGGCGGCGGTCCTGCAGATCACCGCGACGCCGCCGGAGGCCCTCACCGAGGTCATCCCGGCCTATCCTGAACCCGCCCGCAGGGTCCACGTCGAGGGTCCCGTGAACATCCGGGTGAGGCTGGACACCCAAGGCCGGGTGATCGGCGTGGAGAGCGTGACCGGTAACACCGCCCTGCAGGGGACGGCCCTGGAAGCCGTGCGGCAGTGGCGCTTCCGTCCCGCCACCACCTCCGGCCGCACCGTGCCTTCGGACTTCAACGTCACCTTCAACTTCAAGCTCTCCTGAAGGAGCAGCTCAGCCCTCCGCCTCCCGCCCCGCGAGGCCGACGGGGGTGGTCTGCAGCTTCCAGCCGCATAGGGCCCAGCAGACCGCCCCCACGAGCAGGAGGACCAGGAGGGAGGCCCAGACGGGACTGCTGATCTGGGCCTGGGCCAGCAGGTCCTGGGCCCGGATATTGGCCCCCCGGGTTCCGGTGATGCTTTCGACGTAGTGGACGAAGGTGAGGCGCTGCAGGTTGCCGGGCAGGAGGCGGACCAGGCCCTCCCAGAGGATCAGGTACAGGGCCCCCCACAGGGTCCCCCGCTTGAAGACGAGGCCCAGCAGGGCCATGAAGGCTAATTCCGCCCAGAAGGCGAAGGCCAGGGCCGAGGCTTGGCGGGGGAACTCACTCAAATTCCCCCCCATGGTCGTGAGGCCCAAGGCCGCGAGGAGGAGCCAGAGGGCCCCCCAGGCGAACCAGATGGATCCCTTGGCGAAGGGGAGGACCCACACCGGCGCGGGGCGGACGAGCAGGAGGGGAAGGGTGCGCTGCTCCAGGTCCTCCTGGACCCCGGCCGGGGCCGCGGCGATGGCCATGACGGGCAGCATGATGCGAACCATCACCTCGTGGAAAACCTGGAGGGCGGTCTTGGAGGCCTCCCCCGAGTTGCCGCCTTCCTGGGCCTGAATCAGGGTGGTGATGAAAATGGCCAGGAGGGCGGGGAGCAGGGCGATGGCCGCCAGGGCCCAGCCCCGCCCCTGGACCAGGCGGGGGAGAAAGGCGCGGCCCACGGCCCGCCCGGTCTGGAGGGGCGTCGGGAGGGCGCTCATGCGTGATCCTTGGTCAGGTACTGGAAGACCGCGCCCAGGTTGAGGTCCAGGGGGTCCAGGGAGCGCAGGGGGAGCTGGCCCGCCGCCACGGCCTCCTGGAGCCGGGGCAGGAAGCTGCGGGGATTGCGCACCGCGAGCACGGCCGCGCCCTCCTCGATGCGCAGGGCCACCAGCTCCGGATGCTCCACGGCCCAGCGGGCCACGGCGGGCACGTCCTCGGAGACCACGCGCAGCTCCACGGGGTGGCGGTCCAGCAGTTCCCGGATCTCCGCCACGCTGCCCTCCGCCAGGAGGCGGCCCCGGAACATCAGCAGGATGCGGTCCGTGAGCTGGGCGATCTCCCCCAGGATGTGGCTGGAGACGAGGATGCGGGTCCCGGCCTCCGCCAGGCCCCGCAACATGTCCATGAGCTGGAGGCGGGCCTCGGGGTCCAGCCCGTTGAAGGGCTCGTCCAGAATGAGGAAGCGGGGTTCGTGGAGAAGGGCTTGGGCCAGGCGGATGCGCTGGCGCATGCCCTTGGACATGGCGCTGAAACGCAGGTGGGCGCGGGTGTCCATGCCCACCACGGCCAGGACCCTGGCCATGGCTCGGGTCAGGGCCTCCCCCCGCAGGCCCTGGAGCTCCCCCATCATCCGCAGCCAGCGGTCCGCCGTGAGGCCCACGGGAAAGCGGTCCCCCTCGGGCACGAGGCCCAGGCGGGAAAGCACGGCCGGATTGCGGTAGGGGGCCTCCCCCAGGACCCGCACCTCCCCGCCGCTGGGGGGCAGCAGCCCCGACAGGAGCTGGATGAGGGTGGACTTGCCTGCGCCGTTGGGGCCCAGGAGCCCCGTGATGCCCCCGCCCCCCTCCAGCACGAAGCTGGTGGGGGAGAGGCCGAGGATGTCCCCGTAGCGGAGGCTGGCCCGCTCGAGGCGGAGGAGGGGCCCCTCGGGTCGGGCCGGGGAGGGCAGGCCGTTCATAGGACCGCCTCCGAAGGACGGGTCCGCTTCCATGCCACGGCGGTCCACAGGACCAGGTGGCCCGCGGTGCCCGCCAGGGCGGGCCCCCACCCGAAGAGGGGGTCCGGCACGCCGCAGAGGAGCTTGGGCCAGATTTCCGTCAGGGCGGCGGGGGAGAGGGCCAGGTAGGCGGTTTGGTTCAGGAGGCCCGCCAGCATCCCGCCGAGGGCCCCGGTGCCCATGGAGATGCCGAGCACCCAGCCCACGCCGGCCCGGGGGGTGGCGGCCAGGCTGGAGGCGCCCAGGGCCAGGGTCCCCATGAGGGCGGAGATGAGCAGGGCGGCGGGGACCAGGCGCAGGGGGGCCAGGACCCAGATGGGCCCGTTGGGTCCGGCGATGAGGAGGGACATGAGCCAGGGCAGGAAGATGAAGGGCAGCTGGACCGCCAGGGGCAGCAGGGCCGCGAGGCCCCCCTTGGCCACCAGGTAGTCCCGGGGGGTCAGGGGATGGGCGTACATGAGGGGGCGGACCCGGTAGAGGGTGTCCCGGGCCACGAGTCCCCCCGCGACCAGGGCCACCTGGAACCAGAGGAGGGTGATGAGCCAGTTGCCCAGGCGATCCGCCTGGTAGGCGGGGCCATGGGTGAGGGCCTGGTTGGCGAAGTCCCGCACCGCGGCGAAGCCCTGGCTGGTGTTCACGAGGTGCTTGACGTAGAGGGTGGCCAGCTGGATCAGGAGGAGGACCGCGAAGCCGAAGCCGAAGAAGCGGCCCAGGCGCAGGCGCAGGATGCGCCGGAGATCGAAGCGCAGGAGCACCAGGATGGGATGGTCGCCCCGGCTGAGGTCCGGCCGGGGAGGGAGGGTCGGGGCGTAGATGGGCATGGGCGAGGTCCTAGGAGGGCTGGGGGACGAAGCCCCCGTGCAGGGCCCGGATCAGCACCTCGTCCAGCCGGTCGTGGCGGGGCGTGAGCTGAACGAGGGTGGCTCCGCGGGCCAGGGCCCACCGGAAGGCCTCGAGGGGGTCGGCCTCCCGCAGCTCCACGTCGTAGATGCCGTTTCGGGCCTCCAGGACCTGGCCCAGCTCCTGGAGGGCCTCCTCCTGGTCGGGGCCGAGGGGGTCCAGGAAGCGCAGCTCGTAGCGTCGGGCGAGCATCCGGCGCAGGCCGGCCATGGACCCGCTGGCCTTGATCTGCCCCTGGTCCAGGATGACCAGCTGGTCGGCCACGCGCTCCACGTCCTCCAGGAGGTGGGAGGCGAGGATGACGGAGGTCCCGAGCTCCTCCCGGACCCGGAGGACGAGGTCCAGCATCCGGCGCCGCCCGTCCGGATCCAGGCCGTTGGTGGGCTCGTCCAGGAAGACCAGCTCCGGGCTGTGGACCAGGGCCTGGGCCAGCTTCACCCGCTGGCGCATGCCCGTGGAGTAGCCGCTGACGGGGCGGTAGCGCGCCTCGTCCAGGGCCACGAAGTAGAGCACCTCGTGGGCCCGGTCCCGGGCCTGTTCGGCCCCGAGCCCCGAAAGCTCGCCCCAGAAGGCCACCTGCTCGTAGGCGGAGGTGTCCTCGATGAGGGCGTCGTACTCGGGCATGTAGCCGATGCGACTTCGGAGGCGGGGGGCTTCAGAACCGCCCAGGGCCACCCCCAGCACCTCCCCGCCGCCGGAGGCGGGGGGAAGGAGGCCCAGGAGGGTCTTCAGGAGGGTGGACTTCCCGGACCCGTTGGGGCCCAGCAGGCCCACCACGCCGTCCTCCAGGCTCAGGGAGATCCCCTTGAGGGCCCTCACGTCGCCGTAGCGGACTTCGAGCTGGTTGAATGCGATCACGGGCGCTCCGGGGATGCTTCGGATACGGGGGGGCTCCGAAGGCGTTTACGGGGCCAGGATCTCGGCGCTCTTGATGCGCACGGGGTATTCGGGGACGTTCTGGAAGCCCTTGCGCCACACCGTGTGGACCTGTTCGATGCGGAGGACCGCGTTCAGCCCCTCCACCACCCGGCCGAAGACGCAATAGCCCGCCTCCCGCCCCTTGGGGTCCAGGGAGGCGTTGTCGGCGGTGTTGATGAAGAACTGGGCCGTGGCGCTGTCGGGGTCGTTGGTGCGGGCCATGGCCAGGGTGCCCTTCAGGTTTTTGAGGCCCGAGGCCACGGACTCGTTGGGGACGGGGGCCCCGGTGGGCTTTTCCTCCATTCCGTCCGTGAGGCCTCCCCCCTGGATCATGAAGCCCGGGATCACCCGGTGGAAGATGGTGCCGTTGAAGTGGCCGGCCTTCACATAGCCCAGGAAGTTGGCCACGGTCCTGGGGGCCGCCTGGGGTTCCAGTTCAAGAAGGATGGGGCCGTAGCTGGTGTTGAGCCGCACCCGGGGGTGGGTGGCGGGGGCCGCCGGCGGGGTCTGGGCGAAGGCGAGGGCGGAAAGGAGGAGGGCGGACAGGACGCGCACGGGGACCTCGGGGAACCCTCCACGGTACCAAATCCGAAGAAAGGCCCCGCCATCCCCCCTAAACTCGAAGGATGCCCTTCCTCGACCTTCCCACCTGGCTGCTCTCCGCGCTCCTGGCCCCCTTCGGGCTCGTGGTGGGCTCCTTCTGCAACGTGCTGATCCATCGGCTCCCCCAGGAGGAGCCCGAGGAGCGCAACGTGGTGACCAAGGCCAGCCACTGCCCCTCCTGCAAGGCCAGGATCAAGCCGTGGCACAACGTCCCCCTCTTCGGCTACCTGTGGTTGCGGGGCCGCTGCGCGGCCTGCGGGTGGCGCATCCCCCTCCGCTATCCCCTGGTGGAGCTCCTGGGAGGGCTCATCTGGGGGGGGAGCGTGTGGGTCTTCCCCTTCGGGACCCTCGTCTGGTTCAAGGGCCTGATCTGCCTCACGGCCCTGCTGGTGCTCTTCTTCACGGACTATACGGAGTTCCTGCTGCCGGACGCCCTGCAGTTCCCCCTCATGGCCCTGGGGGTCCTCTTCACGCTGCCCCAGATGTTCTTCCCGGAGAAGGCCGTGACCCTCTTCGGGCACGGGACTTCGGACCTCCTGCGGGCGGACCTGTGGCTCAACGGCCTCCAGCCCGCCCCCGCCTGGGCCCTCTTCGGCCACGTGGTGGACCTGCGGGACAGCCTCGTGGGCCTCGCGGCCGGCTACGGCGTGCCGGCGGCCATCAACCAGGTCTTCAAGTGGATCCGCAAGATGGACGGGCTGGGCATGGGCGACTTCAAGATGCTGGCCTGGCTGGGGGCCTTCTGGGGCTGGGGGGCCATGCTCGGCATCTTCTTCGCCGCCGTCGTGCTCATGAGCCTGGTGGGCCTCCCCATCCTCCTCCTGCGCCGGGGCGGCGCCCAGACCATGCTGCCCCTGGGCTGCACCCTGGCCCTGGCCACGCCGGTCATCGTCTTCTACGGTCCGGCCCTGTGGTACGGCTACCTGGCGCTTTCAGGGCGCTGATCGGGGGACTGGCTCAGCTCCATCAGCACGCCGCCGGTCTCCGCGGGATGGATGAAGGCCACGCGGCAGCCGTGGGCCCCGGCCCGAGGGGCGCCGTCGATCATGCGCACGCCCTTGGCGACGAGGGCTGCCACCGCGGCCTCGATGTCGTCCACCTCGAAGCAGACGTGATGGATGCCCGGGCCGCGCTTTTCCAGGAACCTGCCGATGGGGCCGGCCGGGTCGGTGCTTTCCAGGAATTCCAGGCTGCTCTCTCCAACGGGATAGAAGGCGGTCCTCACCCGCTGGTCCGCCACCTCCTCCACGTGATCGGCCTCCAGGTCGAAGAGGCGCGCCATGCGCCCCATGGCCCCGGAAAGGGCCGTGGACGCGATCCCCAGATGATTGATGCGCAGCAGTTTCACGGTCCCCCCTTCGAGCCAGCCTAGTCTAACGGCGGCGGACCAGTACACTCGGGCCATGGATCCCAAGACCCCCGAGTACTGGAACCAGGTCTACGTGGAGGAGCCGAGGCCGGGCTGGGACATGGACGGTCCCACGCCGTTGCTGGAGGAGCTGCTGGAGCGGGCTCCGGGCCTTCCCCATGGAGCCCGGGTGGCGGTGCCCGGCTGCGGCTTCGGCCATGACGCGGCGGCGCTATCGGCCCGCGGTTTCCGGGTGACGGCCTTCGATTTCGCGCCCCTCGCCCTCGAGGGGGCGAGGGGCCGCTACGGCGACGCCGTCGAGTGGCTGGAGGAGGACTGGTTCCTCACCGGCCGGGGCCCCTTCGATGCGGTCTTCGACCACACCTGTTTCGTGGCCATGGAGCCCCATCGGCGGCCGGGCTACGTGGCGCGCACCGCGGAGCTCCTGGGGCCGGCGGGCCTGTGGCTGGCGGCCTGCTTCCACGACACCCAGGGCCGCCCGGGCCCTCCCTTCGCCCTTCCCCTCGAAGCGATGCGGGCCCTGGTGGAGGAGCGCTTCGAGGTGGAGCACTTGGCCCCGGCCCGGCTCAGCCACCCCCGGCGCGCGGGACGGGAGTACCTGCTGGTGGGGCGCCGGCGCTGAGCCTTCGAGCCGGCGGGGAATGGTAGGGTGGGGGACCCGCCGGGAGCCCCATGAACGATCCGCAGCCCTTCGATCCCTACCAGCCCCCGGAGGCCGCGGACCTGGAAAACCCCATCTACTCCCCGGGAGACTACGATGGGCTGCTGCCCTGGGAGGACCCGGACCGCTTTCCGGACCTCTTCCCGCGTTTTTGGGAAACCTTGAAGTTGGGGCTGACGAATTACGGCGGCTTCGCGGACCGGGTTCCCTCGGGCTCGGGGCTGGGAAGGCCATGGGCCTTTTCGCTGATTGCGGTGACCACCCCCTT
>CAYSXG010000093.1:0-8965 GCA_964434895.1 uncultured Solibacteraceae bacterium
CTTTCGGCAGCGACGATCCACAAGGTACTCGCGCGTCACGGGCTCAACGTGCTGCCAGCCCGCAAGCGGGGCCGTCGGAAGCCGAAACGCTACGACCGTCCGGTGCCCGGCGATCGGGTGCAGATGGACACATGCAAAATAAGGCCCGGCCTCTACCAGTTCACGGCGATCGACGACTGCAGCCGCTTCCTGGTGGCCGGCTGGACCCTCGCCTTCGCCGCCTCCGGCCTCGCCGTGCTCCTGCGCTTCCGGCCGAACCCCGCTTGGGTCCTGCTGGGCGGAGGCCTGGCGGGCTGGCTGATCCGGCCCTGACCTAACCCGGCGGGGACCTGGGGCCGAAAAGCCCCTTGGCCATGCCCCCCGATCTCCCCTCCCGGTCCCAGGACGAGGAAGCCCTCCTTCCGGGCTTCGCCGTGGGGGCGGAGGAGGCGGAGGCGGTCCGGGCCCACCGGCGCTACGACTACGCGGCCCGGCGGGTCCCTCTGATGAGGGCCATGGGCTTTGCCCTCCTGGCCTTGGCCCTCGCCCTGCACAACCGCCTGGTTCCGGGCTCGGGAAGCGCAGTGGATAGTGGACGCTTCGTCGCGGTGGCCCTGCCCTACTGCCTGCTCTCCTGGCTGAGCCTGCGGCGCTGGTACGGGCGCCTCCCCTTCGATCTCATGGTCTTCTGGCAGAGCGCCGACTTCGTCGTGCGCACGCTGGCCCTCTACGCCTCCGGGGGCCCCCGCAGCTGGCTCTTCCCGGTGCTGCTCACGGGCATCTACGACAACGTGCTCATCTCCTTCCGCCAGACCCTCCGGGGAACGCTGTTCACGGTGGTCCTCTACGTCGGCATGCTCGGCTGGATCCGCGTCCACGACGGCGTAGCGGTGCCCTGGGGCCAGGAGGCGACGAAGCTGGCGGTGCTGCTGGCCACGGGGGCCTACCTCCTGGAGAACGCCCGCCTGGCCGAACGCCTGCGGGAGCGGCGCCGTCAAGCGGTGGGCCTGTCCCGGGAGCTGATCCGCCAGACCCGCGCCCAGGCCGAGGCCCTGGAGAGGGCCAAGCTCCAGGCCGAGGAGCAGAGCCGCTCGAAGAGCCAGTTCCTGGCGGGCATGAGCCACGAATTGCGGACGCCCCTCAACGCCATCCTGCTCTACAGCGAATTGCTCGAGACCGAGGCGGAGGAAGCCGCCAACGGCCAGGTGCTGGGGGACGCCCACCGGATCCGCAGCGCGGGCCGCCACCTGCTGGAGCTGGTGAACGATCTCCTGGACCTCTCGAAGATCGAGGCGGGCAAGATGGACCTTCATCCCGAGCCCTTCACCCTCGGGGACCTGGTGGCCGAGATCCAGGCCGCCATGGCCGGCCTGGTGGAGAAGGGGGGGAACCGGTTGGAGGTGCTGCTCCCGGAGGGGGACCAGGTCCTGGTGGCCGACGCCCTGCGCGTGCGCCAGATCCTGCTGAACCTCCTGGGGAACGCCGCCAAGTTCACGGAGCGGGGCCTCATCACCCTGCGGGCCCGGAGGGAGGGGGCCGAGGCGGTCTTCGAGGTGCAGGACTCCGGCATCGGCATGGACCGCGAGCAGCTGGGCCGCATCTTCAGCGACTTCGTCCAGGCGGGGCCGGACACTTCAAAGAAGTACGGCGGGACCGGGCTCGGGCTCTCCCTCTCCCAGAAGCTGTGCGCCCTGATGGGCGGGAGCATCACGGTGGAGAGCGAGCCCGGGAAGGGCAGCCTCTTCAGGGTCCGGATCCCTCAGGCCTCGGCCTGATAAGGAGATCCGCCGAATCCGCCTATGACCTGGGTCACGATTCCTGTCGGGAGGAGCGAGGGCCGGAGGCGATCCGCCTCGCCCGGGTCGGGGCTCCCGCGGGAAAGGGGCCGAAAACCAAGTCCGGACCTCCCTTTTTTGGAGGGCCCGAGGGGCCTGGATTCAGGACCCTCCGGTGGCAAATCAAAGGGCCTTGAAACCCGCGTCACACCTTGGTTGCCGCGGGAACCAGGATGTCTAACATCGGTTCGAGAAGGATATCGGTGAGCGTGGAATCGGGGGAGTTCGATCCTCCCGGGGCCTGCCTGGCGGGCGGCTCTATGGAAGGAAGGGGGTCTGGCATGGGCGAGAGGAAGGAACGCAGCCGCGCGGCCCTGTTGGCCGTCCTGGCCTCCACGGCCGGGTGGTCCCAGGACGTGAACGTCCAGAGCCTGACCATCGCCCAGCTATGGACCGAAAAGACGCCTGGCTTCGACAAGAACACCTTCACCCCCGCCACGGAATTCCTGGGCATCGACGCCGCGCGGCTGGGCAGCGAGTCCCTCTCCCTGCACCTCTTCGGGTGGGGCAGGGTGGATCTCGGGGAGCGGTCCACTCCGCGCGGAACCTCCGGCGGCGACCTCTCCTACGGATACCTGGAATACCGCCTTCCGCGGGCCAACGCCGAGATCAGGGCCGGCCGCCTCACCATCGACCAGGGCGTGGGCATCGAGCAGGTGGACGGCGTGAGCGCCCGGGCGGACCTCCTCGGAGGCTTCGCCCTGTCCGCCTTCGGGGGGAGGCCGGTGCTGTACAGGACCGTCGACCCCGCGTCCCAGAAGGACTACGAGTTCCAGCGCGACATGATCTTCGGTACCCGGCTCTCCCTGCGCATCCCGAAGGCAGGCGAGGTGGGCCTCTCCTACCTCCAGGACGGCTCCACCGCCGCCAAGGACCTGCCCATCCCCTCCCCGGTGGACTACTCCCGCAAGCAGCTGGGCCTCGACCTGCAGCTCAGGCCCCACCGGTCCCTCGAGCTCGGCGGGCGCACCCTCTTCGATATCGCGCAGCATCCGGATCCCGCGCCCGCGGAAGCGAAGCCTTCCCGCGTGGCGGAACAGGACTACAGCCTCGCCTGGAAGGTCTCGGAGGCCTGGTCGCTGGCCGGGGCCTTCGCGGAGCGGAACTTCTACGCCTACTTCGCCGGCACCAACCTTCCCTCCCTGTTCCGCCAGGACGAAAGGGGCCGCTTCAGGTCCCAGGGCGGGAGCCTCACCTGGAATGCCGGCGGGGCCTTCCAGCTGGTGGCCGACTACCGCCGCACCCATCGCGCGAGCTACGGGGACGCGGACCGCTTCGGGGGGGAGGCCCGGTGGAGTCCCAAAGGGACGAAGCTTCAGGCCGGCCTCGCCCTGCACCGCGTCAACGCCTCGGACGTCCTCCTGGTGGACTCCCGGGTGCCCTCCTACAGCCTTTCCCATCGGGAGGCGCGGGCGTGGGTCCTGTACGCCGGGGCGCGATTCAGCGCCAGCCTGGACGCCCAGCTCCACGCCTTCGACGATCGGGCCAATCCGAACCTGAACGGCCAGTCGACCGTCTCCGCGGCGGTGGGCTCGGTGGGCTACCAGGTCGGGGTGGGCCTGAGGCTTTCCGGGGATCTCAGCTACACGGACGATCCCATCGCGAGGCACGAGGTCCGGGGGCTGCTGCGGGTGGAACTCCGCTTCGGCGGCGCGGTCAAGGGGGGCGGGAAATGAGCCGGAAGCGCTTTATTCTCGCCCTTCTCTGCGCCCTGGGGGCCGGTCTGCTGACCGCGTGTTCCTTGCTTTCCCGCGTAGAGAGTTTCCCCCCCACCCATCCCCAGGCCCTGGAGCCGGGGCGTCCCCAGTGCTCCGGCTGCCACGGCGAGGATTCGATGCCGGGCGGGCTCAAGACCTACGCCTCCTTCGATCACACCCCCACCTTCGTGAAGGAGCATCGCTTTGCGGCGAACCGGGATTCCGGGACCTGCGCGGCCTGCCACAGCCAGTCCTTCTGCTCGGACTGCCACAGCGGCAAGACGATGATGACGCCCTCGACCAAGCTGGGGGACCGTCCGGACCGGGACATGCCGCATCGGGCCGGGTACCTCACCCTGCACCGCATCGACGCCAAGATGGACCCCTCCGGCTGCTTCAAGTGCCACGGGCGGGCCAACAACGAAACGTGCAGGGCCTGTCACCGGTAGGGGGTCCTTATGCGCCCAAGGGGGACACGATGAGCGGAATCCAGCGGAAGATCCCGGTCCTCCTGGCGGCGCTCGCCCTCGCCCTTCTCTTCGGGGCCTGCGGGGGGAACGGCGGCCAGGCCGCCCCCTTCAGCGCGGAAAGCGGTACGCACCCGGCGGACTGGCTGCAGACCCACTGGGCGGAGTTCATCAAGAGCCCGGACCAGTGCCGAAGCTGCCACGGATCCACCACGGACCCGGCGTCGGCGGGGGGCATCGCCCGCATTAGCTGCTTTACCTGCCATCCCAACGGGCCCAGCCATCAGGCCGGATGGTCGAACGCGGACCAGCACGGCCGCCGGGGCGCCCAGGCGGCGCCGAGCCCGAGCGCGGGCTTCGCCTACTGCGCCAAGTGCCACGGGTCCACCTACGACAACCCCGTCGGCACCTCGCCCTCCTGCCTGGCCTGCCACACCAAGGCCCCCCATCCGGACCGGCCCTGGGTGGGGTCCAGCGCCTCCGCTCCGAGCCACGTCATGACCGATGCGGGCAACGCCCCCGAATGTTTCAAGTGCCACGCCAACGGGGCCCACTCCGTGCTCAAGCCGCCTATCCCCGCCCCCGTCGGCACTTCACCCGGCTGCTTCAACAACACGCTCTGCCACGGACGGAGCTTCTAGCGGGAGGCGGGGCCCCGGATGCCCGCCGCGTCGGCCTCAACACCCACCCAGGAGGATGTACCATGCGACCCCAACCTCTGAAGAGACTCTGCGGTTTCCTCGCCGCCGGCATGGTCGCCTTCGTGCTGGTCGGCTGCAGGGGAGCCGCCGGCCAGAACGGCACGAACGGGACCAACGGGACGAACGGCTCCAACGGTTCCAACGGCGCGCCGGGCTCCGGCTACGCCATCGACGCCACCACCTATTCGTCCGACGAATGGGCTGCGCTGACCCTCAAGGCCACCGTCACGAGCGTCACGGTGGCGGGCGCGCCCGTGGTGAATTTCGGCGTCACCGACGGCCATAACGTCCCGGTGAAGGGGCTGGGGGCGAAGAGCCAGTCCGCGACCGCGGCCTACGCCGGCTACGCCAACATGGGCTTTGCCATCGCCAAGCTGGTGCCGGGGGCCAGCGGCAGCCCCAGCAGGTGGGTGAGCTACGTCGTCACCTCCAATCCCACGGCCGCGGCGCCCGCCACCTGGGCGCCGGGCAAGCCCTCCACCGATAACATCGGCACGCTGGTGGACAATGGGGACGGGAGCTACCGCTACACCTTCCGCCGGGACATCACCCAGACCAAGGGCCTCCTGGACGCCTTCACCTACACGGGCAACAACGTCAAGGGCGACCTGGGCGACACGACCTACGATCCGAGCCTCACCCACCGCGTGACGGTCTACGTGGGCGGCAACCGGCCGGGTACCGGAACCAACACCCCCGACGCCAGCAACAGCGGCGTGCCGGCGGTCCCCGTCCTGAACCCGGCGAACGCGCTCTACGACTTCATCCCCGCCACGGGCAAAGCCGTGGGGGCCTCGGACGAGCGCAGGGACATGGTGGATGTCTCCAGCTGCTTCTCCTGCCACTCCAAATTCGAATTCCACGGCGGCGGCCGCCAAGATACCCGCTACTGCGTGGTCTGCCACACGGACCAGCGCAAGTACGGGTCGGCGGAGGCCACCCGGACCGCCACGGGCTTCAGCGGGAGCACCACCAAGATCGCCGGCGTGGCGGTGGGGGACTTCCCGGCCTTCATCCATCGCATCCACATGGGCGAGGAACTCACCAAGACCGGCTACAACTACGCCAATGTCCTGTTCAACGAGGTCACCTATCCCCAGGACCACCGCAACTGCGTGAAGTGCCACACCGCTTCTTCCACGACGCCCCAGGGTGACAACTGGTTCAACAAGCCCAGCCGCTTCGCGTGCGGCGCGTGCCACGACCAGGTGGACTGGACGACGGGGGCCAACCATCCCGGAGGAGCCGCCTTCGCGGACAACAACTGCGCGAGCTGCCATGACGCCGCGGCCATCAAGACCTACCACGTGCCGGTGGTGCCGCCGAACCCGGCCAACCTCTGGGCGGCGGGGGGCACCAACGCCAACACCAACGCCTCCTACGTGGCGGCCTTCCCCAACAACCTGCCCGCCGGGGCCAGCCGGATCACCTACGACCTGAAGAGCGTGACGCTGAACGCCGGCGGCAAGCCCGTCATCGCCTTCCGCTTCATGAAGGACGGCCAGCCGGTGGTGTTCAATACCTACAGCCCCACGGGCAAGACCGAGCTGATGGACAACTTCGTGGGCAGCCCCAGCATCTACGTGGCCTTCGCCCTGCCCCAGGATGGCATCGCCCAGCCCGCGGACTGGAACGCCACCTTCAGCACCTACCTCAAGAACGTGTGGAGGGGGGATGGCAAGGACGTCAACGGGGCCGCCCTCTCGGCCTCCGCCAGGGCCACCTTCGCGGGTCCCGACACGAACGGTTACTACACGGTGACCTTCACCGACGCCGTCCTTCCGCCCACGGCGGGCATGATCACCGGCGGCATCGGCTACACCTATGGCCTGACCTCGACCCAGCCCCTGACCCAGACCAACGTCCCGGGCTACCCCTACATCCCCCGGGTGGCCGGCCAGGCCGGCACCGGCCAGGGCGGGCTCAGCGTGCCCCCTCCCAACGTCTCCAAGCTGGTCAGCGGAACCCTGCCCTCGGGCTTCCTGACCCAAGTGGCCCGCCGCACCATCGTCAAGACCGAGAACTGCGATAGCTGCCACGGCACCCTGGGCGTGTTCACCACCACCGCCTACCACGCCGGCCAGCGCAACGACGCCCAGACCTGCAGCTTCTGCCACAACGCCGAAAAGGCCGCCAGCAACGGCTGGGGCGTGAACGAGAAGGACTTCGTCCACGCCATCCACGGCTCCAGCAAGCGGGTCAACAAGTTCTCCTGGCAGGTCGCCTCGGGCACGCAGTACTGGAAGGTCACCTACCCGAGCGTGCTGAACAACTGCGAGATCTGCCACGTGCCGGGATCCTACGACTTCGGCAATCCGGCGAATTCCGTGGAAGTGGGCGACCTCCTTTGGACCACCACCGCCATCGGCACCGTCCCGAACCCGGTCAACGTCATCACGACGGGCAACGAGACCGTCCCGGGAACCTACTGGTCCCCCTTCGTGACCGCGGGCGCGGTTTACGGCAGCGCCTACTCCTACAACGCGAACACGGGCGTCATCGCGCCGGCGGATCCCAGGACCCTGGTCAGCTCCCCCTACGTCGCGGCCTGTTCGAACTGCCACGACAGTGACATGGCCATCGCCCACATGCGAAGCAACGGGGGCTCCTTCTACGCCGCGCGGAGCAGCGTCACCGACCCGGCCACCGGGGCCTTCGTGAAGCAGGAGCAGTGCTTCCTCTGCCACTCCTCGGGCAAGATCGCGGACGTCAAGACCGTCCACATGAACTTCAAGTGACCCGCCCCGCCTCCCGGCTCCCCTTCCCTGGGTGCCGGGAGGCGGCCTTCGTTCGATCGTGAAGTGGCCCCGGGAGCCTCCGATGAACCGATGCCTTCGTTTCGTGCTGGCCATGACCCTCGCGATGATCGCCCCCTCCGCCGGGGGGGGCCTCTTCGGGGCCGGGTCCAAGCCCGCCGCCGACCATGCGGACATCCGGCCCGAGGTTCGGGCCCGATGCCAGGCCAGGTCCGAGGAGCTGAGGTCCAGAAGGAAGAGGGACCGGCCCGCGCCCAGGTTGGTGGACATCAACGGAGCCGGCCGGGAGGAACTTCGGAGGCTCCCGGGGGTCACCGAGGCCTATGCGGCGAAGATCATCGCCGGCCGGCCCTACCGGACGAAGGCCCACCTGCTCACCCACGACGTCCTGCCCGCCGATGTCTACGAGGGTCTGAGGGCGCGCATCGTGGCCAAGCAGGACCTCGGTCGGCCGGAGCCACTTCCGCGCTGATCAGAACAGCGGGGCCCCGCACTTGGCGCAGTTGGTGAGGTGCGTCGGGTTCTTGGCCGAGCAGTGGCTGCACACCTTGCGCCGGGCCCGGCGGGTCCGGAACTGGCGCAGGTAGAGGACGCCGAGCAGCAGGATGAGCAGGCTCGCCTTCTGCCAGCCCTGGAGGACGTAGCCCGTGGGGCTCTTGGGTGCCTTCCGGACGGGTTCTTCGAGCTGGATGGGCTGGTTCATGGGATGCGGACCCTCCAGCCGGATCAGTTATCCACCTTGAGGATGGCCAGGAAGGCCTCCTGGGGGATGTCCACGCTGCCGATAGATTTCATCCGCTTCTTGCCCTCCTTCTGTTTCTGGAGGAGCTTCTTCTTGCGGCTGATATCGCCGCCGTAGCACTTGGCCAGCACGTCCTTGCGACGGGCCTTCACGTTGGTTCGGGCGATGATCTTGGCGCCGATGGCCGCTTGGATGGCCACGTCGAACATCTGCTGGGGGATCACGTCCTTCATCTTCACGGTGAGGGCGTGACCCAGCGTCGTGCTCTTGGAGCGATGCACCAGCACGCTGAGGGCGTCCACGGCCTCGCCGTTCACGAGGATGTCCATCTTCACCAGGTCCGATTCCACGTAGTGCTTCATGTGGTAGTCGAAGCTGGCGTAGCCCTTGGAGATGCTCTTCAGCTTGTCGTAGAAGTCCAGCACCACTTCGTTCAGGGGCAGTTCGTAGACGAGCATGACGCGGTCCTGGCTCACGTACTCCAGCTTCTGCTGGATGCCGCGGCGCTCCTCGCAGAGCTTCAGCAGGCCGCCCACGAAGTCCGTGCGCGTGAGGATCGTCGCCTCGATGATGGGCTCCTCGATGCGCGCGATCTTCTGCAGGGGCGGGAGCTTGGAGGGGTTGTCCACGATGACTTCCTCGTCATCGGTCTGGAACACGTGGTAGCGCACGGAGGGGGCCGTGGTGATGAGGTCCAGGTCGAATTCCCGCTCCAGGCGCTCCTGGACGATCTCCATGTGCAGCAGGCCCAGGAAGCCGCAGCGGAAGCCGAAGCCCAGGGCCGTGGA
>CAYSXG010000094.1:0-8953 GCA_964434895.1 uncultured Solibacteraceae bacterium
CCCGGGGTCTTGCCGCTGCCCCCGTCCCCCTGGAGGAGGCGGTGCATCACGCTCCCCCCCCGCAGATCCTCCACGATGTCCTTGAAGGCCCTCCGCTGGGCCCCCGTGAGGGGGAAGGGCAGGAGGGCCCGGAGCCGCTCCCGCAGCGCGTCGGAGGTGGGCACGACCAGCCCTGGCCGGCTCAGGCGCCCGGCGCGGCGCAGCTCCACCCCCAGCGCGAAGGCGAAGAGCTCCTCCGCCGCCAGGCGCCGATGGGCGGGCGTCGAGCGCTGGTCCAGGGCCTCCCCGTCGCTTTCGTCCGGCGGCTGGTGCAGCAGACGGAGGGCCGTCAGGGTGTCCGGCAGGTCCCGACCCAGATCCGCGGGCAGGAATTCCGGAGGTTCCGCCACCCGGGCCAGGGCCTCCTGGACCAGGGCCGAGCGCAGGCGCGTCGTGAGGGGGCCCAATCGACGATAGAGAGGCAGGAAGCGGCGGACCCAGGGATCCCCTTCCTCCCGGCCCAGCCCCTCGATCTGGGGCCCCCGCATCTCCAGGCCCAGGCGCCCCGCCGCGAGGGGGCCGAAGGCCACCAGGCGGTCCCCGGGCCGGATGGAGCGGGCCAGGTAGGGCTGGTTGAAGAAGACCAGGCGCAGGCTCCCCGTGCCGTCCTCCAGCAGGACCTCCGTGAGGTTCATGCGCTGGATGCGGGTGGTGCTCTGGCGCAGGTCCCGCACGGTGCCCACCACCGTCACCACCTCCCGCTCCTCCCAGGGGGCCCCGCCGCGGCCCAGGCGGCCCAGGCGGCCCAGGGGGACCACCGAGCCCCGGTCCACGTAGCGGGTGGGAAGGGCCATCAAGAGGTCCCGCAGGGTCTCGATGCCGGCCTCCTCCAGGGCCGCCGCCCGGGCGGGCCCCAGGCCCCGGAGCGCCGTGACCTTCGCGGAAAGCGGCAGGGCCGCGGCCATCGTAGCCATACCACCACCCTAGTGCGGCGGCTTCCAAATGACGACACCCCCACGCCCTTGGTCGCCAGGGGCCGCCCACGAGGGCAACTCCTTGCTCGGATTCGCCTTGTCTCCTTTCTCCAACCCTGTATCTTGGACCAAATCCTCGACACGGGTGGACCATGGCCAAGCTGGACCGCTTCCTGAGTCATCTCGCGACCAAGGGCGCATCCAGCCTGCGGATGGAGCCCGGAGGCTATCCCACGCTGGAGTTCCCGGGGGGGCACCGGGTGAACCTGAGCCTCCAGGAGCTCATGGGCTCGGTGCTGGACGGCCTGGCCAAGGAGGTGGTCCCTCACGACCAGGAAACCCTCTACCTCCGGGGTGACCACGTGGCCTTCCCCTACGCCTGCGAGGAGGGCTCCTTCTACCTGGCGGTGCTCAAGACCTCCATCGGCACCCGCATCGTCGCCACCCTGGCCCCGCCCCCCCAGGTGCCGGCAACGACCCCGGCGGAGGCCCCCGAACAGCCCGTCGCCGCGGGACCCGAGGCCAAGCCCCACGTCGTCACGGGACCTGCCTCGGTCTTCGAGGTGCTCGTGGCCCACCTGGTGTCCAGCGGCAGCTCCGACCTCTACCTCTCCTCGGACGAGGTGCCGATGATGCGCCTGCACGGGAAGGTCAAGCCCATCGAAGGTTTCCCGGCCCCGAGGGCCCAGGACCTCCTGGACCTGGTCAAGGCCATCGCCCCCGCCAAGGCCTGGGACGATTTCCAGCGGGAGGGCAGCGGCGAGTTCATCCACGTGGACGCGGGCCGCCACTGCCGGCTGCGCATGGCCATCTTCGACGACGGCCGGGGCCCTGCCTCCAGCGTCCGGGTCATCCCGGACCGCCTTCCCTCCCCTTCGGACCTGGGCTTCACGGATCCCATCAAGCGCCTTTCGGACCTCACCAAGGGCCTGGTCCTCTTCTGCGGCGCCCCGGGTTCGGGGCGCACCACCACGGTCATGGCCCTCCTGGAGCTGGCGGCTCGCCAGCGCCAGGCCCACATCCTCTCCATCGAATCCGCGGTGGAATTCCCCCTCTCCGTGGAGGGGGCCCTGATCCGCCAGAGGGAGACCAGCGGGGACCTGCCCCGGCGCAAGAAGGCCATCCGGGCCGCCATGCACCAGTCCCCGGACATCCTCAACCTCGGAGAGATCCAGGACCCCGAGCTGCTGGAGCTGGCCCTGCAGAGCGCCGGGACGGGGCACCTGGTGCTGGGGACGCTCCCGGCGGTGTCGGTCATGGACGGCCTGGAATTCCTTTGCCAGCTGGCCCCCGGGGAGGCCCACCACCTCCTGCGCACCCGCCTGGCCTCCTCCCTCAAGGCCCTGGTCTGCCAGGCCCTCCTCCCGGGCTCCCGGGGCGGGCGGGTGGCCGCCTTCGAGACCCTCTTCGTCTCCCCCGCCATCGCCGAGCACCTGCGGGAGGGGCGCATCTCCCAGATCCCCGCGGCCATGAAGTCCGGCCGGGCCTACGGCCAGCAGCTCATGAACGAGGCCCTGGTGGAGCTCATCCGGCTCAAGCTGCTGGAGCCGAAGGTGGCCTACGACCACTGCCTGGACCGCGAGTCCTTCATCCAGACCTGCAAGAAGGACGGCGTGGACTTCGATCCCCGCAAACCCAAGGAGGTCCAGGAGGAGATCGAGGCCGCCGGCGTGGGGGAGTAGGAGGTCAGGACCCGGGCCCCGCCCCCAGGCAGGCTCCCAGATCGTCCAGGCAGGCCTCCACGGCGCGGTTGGGCTCCGGGGCCTTGGCCAGCTTGATGCGGGCGTAGGGGGTCCCCATGTGGCTCATGGCGTGGGCCTCCAGATGGTCCGCGAGGTTGGGCTGCTGGGTCACGAGGACCACCCGGTTCTCCCGCGCCATGGCCTTGGCGTTCTCGAGCTGGTGGTCCCCGGCGCTGCCGGGGAGGGGGATCATGATGGCTCCGCGCCCTGCGGCCTTGAGCTCGGCGCAGGTGCTGGCGCCGGCCCGCGAGATGATGAGGGAGGAGGCCTCCATGGCCTCGTCCATGCCCTCGATGAAGGGCACGAGGGTGTGGCGCGGATGGCGGGGCCGTCCCTTCAGGCGCTCGTACTCGTCGGGGCCCGCCTGATGGAGCAGGGTCCAATCCTCGAACTGGTCCAGCAGGATCGGCGCGGCGGCCATCATCCCCTCGTTGAGGGCCCGGGCCCCCCCGCTCCCCCCCAGTACCAGCAGCTGGAAGGGAGGGGCGAGCTCCTTCACCTTCCTGAACTCCCGCAGGAAGGAGGCCCGCACGGGGGTGCCCACCGCGAGGCAGTCCGCCCCCGGCAGGACGGCCTTGGCCGCGTCCATGCCGCACCAGACCCGCCGGGCCCCCCGGGCCACCTGGCGCACCAGCTTTCCGGGGGCGGCGTTGCTTTCGTGCAGGAAGTAGGGGATGCCCAGGGAACGGGCCGCCAGGAGGGCCGGCCCCGCCCCGTAGCCCCCGGTGCCGACGACCGCCCAGGGGCGCTGCCGCCGCCAGCGGTCCACCAGGAAGGCCTTCGCCCTCCACATCCTCCACGCCGCCCTCAGCAGCGCGGCCGGGCCCCGGCCCACGAAGCCCTCGACCTCCAGCAGCAGGTGGGGCCAGGGGCCGCCCGGCAGCTTGCGCCCTTCGATGCCCCGTCGGGCGCCCACGAAGACGACGGGACGGCCGGGCCAGCGGGACCGCGCGCCCTCCGCCAGGGCCACCGCGGGAAAGAAGTGGCCGCCGGTGCCCCCCCCGGTGAGGACCAGCGCGTCGGTGAAATCGGGGTCGTCCATCCCCCCAGTGTGGCGTGGTCGGGGCCGATCCGCATTCTGGGGATCAGGCCCGGTCCGCTATCCGCACCGGCTCCACCAGCGGGATCTCCATGATGAAGGTGGAACCGCGTCCGAGCTGGCTCTCCACCCTCACGCTCCCCCCGTGGAGCTCCACCATCTGCTTGACGATGGAGAGGCCCAGGCCCGTGGAGGTCTCGTCCCCGGTGGGCTGAGCCGAGAGGCGCTGGTAGGCGGAGAAGACCTTCGTCAGGTCCTCGTCCGTGAGGCCGGGCCCCTCGTCCCGCACCTTCAGGAACACCAAGGGTTGGGGCCCCCCGAGGGACTCCAGCTCCACTTGGACCCGGGTGCCGGATTGGGAGAACTTGATGGCGTTGTTGATGAGGTTGTCCACCGCCTCCCCCATCCGGAGCTCGTCCACCTGGCTGGTGTACATCGGCCGCTCCGCCGGCAGGCCCACCAGCTCGATGCCCTTGCTGGTGGCGTAGATCCTGTTGTCGTCCACCGCCTTGGCCACGATGGAGCCGATGTCCACCAGCCTCTTGTTGAGCTTGAGGTGGCCGCTGTCCGAGGCCACGGAATCCAGGAGGGCCTGGAGGGTGGCCAGGATGCGCTCCACGGCCCCGTAGATGCGCTTGCCCGAGAGCTGGAGGGCCGCCACGTTCTGCTCCTCCCCGCTGCTGAGCTGCTCCGCCAGGAGACGGACGGCGGTGAGAGGGCTCTTCAGATCGTGGGCGGCCACCGCCAGGAAATGGCTCTTTTGAAGGTTCAGCCGTCGCAGCTCCACGTTGGTCATCTCCAGGCGGCGCCGGTACTCCCGCTCCTGGTCCTGGAGCATCTTCCGCCTCACGCAGGAGCCCAGCCTCGCGATGAGGGCCTCCATGTCGATGGGCTTGGTGAGGTAGTCGTCGGCCCCCAGATCGATGCACTGGCGGATGCGCTCCTTTTCCGTGTGGGCCGAAAGCATCACCACCGGAAGGTCCCGGACCCTCGGGTCCGCCTTGAGGTGCGTAAGCACCGTCACGCCGTCCATGTCGGGCATCATCACGTCCAGCAGCACCGCGTCGAAGCGGCCGCTGAAAGCCAGGTCCAGGGCCGTGCGACCGTCGGCGCAGTCCTCCACCGTGAGGCCCAGCTTGCGCAGCATGCGTCCCAGGGCCTCCCGGTTGAGGTCCAGGTCGTCCACCACGAGGACGTGGCCCCGGAGGGGTTTCATGACGGGATCCCGTTGATGAGGCGCTCGATCTTGCCGAGCAGGCGGGGGAACTCGATGGGCTTGGTCTCGAATTCGTTGCAGCCCGCCTCCATGGCCCGGGCCTGGTCCTTCTGCAGGGCGTGGGCCGTGAGGGCGATGATGGGCAGCTTGTCCATGCCCGGCGTAGCTCGGATCTGCTCGGTGGCCCCGTAGCCGTCGAGCACCGGGAGACCGATGTCCATGAGGACCAGGTCGGGTTTCTCTTCGATGGCCTTCCGGACTCCGATCTCCCCGTCCTCCGCGAAGATCACTTCGAACCCGTGGCGGCGGAGCAGTCGGGACAGGGAGTCCCGGTTCAGCTCGTTGTCCTCGACCAGCAGGATCCTAGGCATTCCCCGCCTCCTTGATCTCATTCAACCGCACCTGACGCTGGATCAGGTCCCTCACCACCTCGACCAGGTTCTCCTTGGAGTAGCCGCCCTTCTGGATGATCTTCTGCACCTGCGGCACCATCAGGCGCCTCCGGTCCTCCTCGCTCATGTCCTTGGCGGTCACCACGATGACCGGGATATCCCGCCAGGCGTCCCTTTCCTGGAAGGTCTGGACCAGGGAGAAGCCATCCATCTGGGGCAGCATGAGGTCGAGCAGGACGATGTCCACGGTCTGATTTTCCATGATGGCCAGGGCCTGCACGCCGTCTTCCGCCGGCAGGCAGATCCACCCGGAGCGCTCCACCACCTGGCCGAGCCCCTGCCGGGTATCCGGATCGTCCTCCACCAGCAGCACCCGGTAGGGGGGGTGGCCGGGCCTGAAGCGCTCCAGGACCCGGGCCAGGTCCTCGCCGCGGATGGGCTTCTGCAGGAAGTCCGAGGCCCCGAGCGCGAAGCCCTTGGCCCGGTCGTCGAGCATGGTAAGCAGCACCACCGGGATCTCCTGGAGGTTGGGTTCCGACTTGAGCTGCGCGAGGGTCTCCCACCCGTCCAAGCCCGGCATCACCACGTCCAGGGTGATGATGTCAGGGTGGAGGGTCCGGGCCAGCTCGAGGCCCTCCTCGCCGCCGGAGGCCGTGGCCACCCAGAAGCCCTCCTTGGCCAGGGCCCGCTGCATGGCGTCCCGCATCACCGCGTCGTCGTCGATGATCAGGGCCGTGGCGCGGCGGACCGGCTGGGGCTCCGGAACCCCGACCGGAGCCTCCTCCTGGAGGACGTGGCCGGTCTCCCCGAGGGGCAGGTGGATCGTGAAGGTGCTCCCCTTCCCCACCTCCGACATGACGGAGATGTCGCCCCCCAGCAGCATGCAGAGCTTCTTGCTGATGGTGAGGCCCAGCCCGGTGCCGCCGAATTTCCGGGTGGTGGAGTCGTCCGCCTGGGTGAATTCCTGGAAGATGCGGTCCACCTGCTCCTGGGTCATGCCGATGCCCGTGTCCCTCACCTCCAGGTGGAGCTGGCCCCCGCCGACGTTACCCGTGAGGCTGATCTTGCCGTTCTTGGTGAACTTGGAAGCGTTGTTCAGGAGGTTGTAGAGGGCCTGGCGGAGCTTCGTGGCATCCGTGTGGACGAACTTGAGGCCTTCCTGAAGGTGGACCACCATCTCGTTCTGGTTGTTCTCGATGAGGGGTCGGATGGTGGCCACCACCTCGGGGATGAGGACCCCCAGATCCACGTCCTCCTTGAAGACCGTCATCTTCCCGGCCTCGATCTTCGAGAGGTCCAGGATCCCGTCGATGAGGCTCAGGAGGTGCTTGCCCGCCCCGTGGATCTTCTTGATGTCGGGGATGAAGCCGTCCAGCCCCTGTTCCTTGGCGTCGTCCTGGAGCAGCTCGCTGTAGAGCAGGATGGCGTTGAGGGGAGTGCGCAGCTCGTGGCTCATGTTGGCCAGGAAGGCGCTCTTGGCCCGGGAGGCGTCCTCGGCGCGCTCCTTGGCCACCAGGAGCTGGGAGTTCACCCGGATGAGCTCGTCGGTGCGGGCCGCCACCTGCGCCTCCAGGCGGTTCTGGTGGTCCAGGAGCATGAGGTCCCGCTCGTGCACGGCCGAAATCATGTTGTTGAAGCTCTCGCCCAGACGCACGATCTCGGCCCCGCTGCCCTCGGGCTCCACGCGGATGGTGTAGTCCTTCTCGTCGCAGATCCGCTGGGCCGTGTCCGCCATGCGGGAGATGGGGGAGGTGACCGTGCGCTGGAGGCGCACGGAGATGAGCAGCACCGCCCCGAAGATCACGATGAGGATGACCGCCTGCACCTGGAGGGCGATGAGGATCCTCGAGCGCAGCTCGCTCATGCTGCTCTGGATGTAGATGTGGCCTTGGAGGCCGTCGATGGTGCGGATCTCCGAAAAGATCTCCATGGTCCCGGAACTGATGCGGATCGGCTCCGGGTTCGTGGGTGGGTGGGCCGGGAAGTCCTCGGGGCGGAGGTTCCGGGGGTACATGGCGTAGAGCTGGCCCTGGGCCGTGTAGAGGGCGGCCTTGAGGACGTGGCGGGAGCCGTCCAGGGTGCTGAGGACCGTGGCCGCGTCCGAGGGGCTCTCGAACTGGAGGGGCACCGCGGCCCCCTGGCCCACCACGGCGGCCTGGGAGGTGAGCTCCGAGGACATGGCCCGGCGGATGGCGAAGTATTCGTAGCCGGCGTAGGCGGCGGCCCCCAGCAGGAGGGACACGGCGGAAATGGCCGCCATGAGGCGGGTGAGCTTGGAGGTGATGGAGGATGGGGAGGCCATAGCGTTCCTGGGCGGCCTAGTCTGGCCTGACGATACGGGAGGTGCGGAGGAATGCGGAGGAGAAATCCAGCCCGGCCTTCCGGGCGGCCTGGAGGTTCACCTCGGTCTTGATGAAGCCTTCTTCAAGCACGAAATTCACCATGACCCCCCGCTGCGCGAAACCCCGGGTGTCCCCGATGGTCAGGATGGGCCTCCCCCGAACCCAATCCAGGAGATCCTCGAGCCTGCCCTGCTCGGACTTGCTTATGAACAGGACGTCGCAGGCCACGGCCTCCCCCTGGGTCTGCGGAAAGGAGAGGCGGACGGGCCGGGCCCGGATGGTGAGGGAGGGGTTGAAGGTCTCGCCGAGGTATTTCCCGAAGGGGGAGCGGCCCAGGATCCCCACGCTCCAGGGCTGGTCGGGGGGAGGCTTGGTCGGGAACACCGTGTAGTAGGTGACGAAGGCCAAGAACTTGGCCTTGGACTGGTACTCCTCCAGGGGCGCTCCGACCTGCACCGACATGTCGGCGGCCAATGCGGCGCCCAACAAGATCGGGGGGCACAAGAGCATAAATGGGAGGACCTCGCTCGCTACCTACCCTGTTTCGGCACCACGAAGGGGGACTGAAATCCCGGCCTGTCGGGAATTTGAGGCCGACTTCACCCCCCTCGGAGGATAAACTGGGGGACTGCGCCGGGCTCCGCCCCGGTCCGGACGTTCCATGGAGAGCCTATGAAAATCCTCGTCGCCCTCAAGCAGGTGCCGGACACCGAGACCAAGGTGAAGATTGCGGCCGATGGCCGGTCCCTGGATCCCGCGGACGTGAAGTGGATCACCTCCCCCTACGACGAGTACGCCCTGGAGGAGGCCCTCCGCCTCAAGGAGGCCAAGGGGGCCGAGGTGACCGTGGTGAGCCTGGGGGCCGAAAGCGCCAAGGACGTGCTGCGCAACGCCCTGGCCCTGGGCGCCGACCAGGCCGTGCTGCTGAAGAGCGACGCCAGCGACCCGCTGGCCATCGCCTCGGGCCTGGCCGCCTACGCCCAGGACAAGGGATTCGACCTCATCCTGGCGGGCAACAAGGGCATGGGGGGCGACAACGCGTCCGTGGGCCCCATGATGGCCGAGGTGCTGGGCTGGGCCCAGGCCAACGTGGTGGTGAAGCTGGAGGTCCTGGAGGGCGCCTTCCGGGCCGAACGGGAGATCGAGGGCGGCTCGGAGGTGGTCGAAGGCGGCCTGCCGGCGGTCATCACCGCCCAGAAGGGGCTCAACGAACCCCGCTACGCCAGCCTGAAGGGCATCATGGCCGCCAAGAAGAAGACCATCGAGGAG
>CAYSXG010000095.1:0-8933 GCA_964434895.1 uncultured Solibacteraceae bacterium
CCCACAAGGTGCTGCTTCTATCGGGCTACCTCAACCACCGCCTGACGGGGGCCTTCGTGGACTCCGTGGCCTCCCAAGTGGGCTACCTCCCCTTCGATTTCAAGGGCCAGCGCTGGGCCCCGGGATGGGATTGGAAGTGGCAGGCCCTGCGGATCCGGACGGACATGCTGCCGGAGCTGAGGCCCGTGGGGGCCCTCCTGGGGACCGTGAACCGCGCCGCGGCCCAGGCGACGGGGATTCCCGAAGGGCTGCCGGTCTACGCCGCCGGGGCGGACAAGGCCTGCGAGATCCTGGGGGCCGGCGTGCTCGGCCCGGAGGTGGGGGCTCTTTCCTACGGCACCACGGCCACCATCAACACCACGAACCGGGCCTACGTGGAGGCCCTGCCCTGGATTCCGCCCTATCCCGCCGCCGTGCCCGGCCACTACAGCCCCGAGGTGCAGATCTTCCGGGGCTATTGGATGGTGAGCTGGTTCAAGGAGCAGTTCGGCCACGCCGAGCGCGTCGCCGCAGAGCAGATGGGCGTCCTGCCGGAATCCCTTTTCGATGAAATGGTGGGGACCGTCCCCCCGGGGGGCCTGGGACTTATCCTCCAACCCTACTGGACCCCCGGCATCCGCTTTCCAGGGCCGGACGCCAAGGGGGCGGTCATCGGCTTCGGGGACGTCCACACCCGGGCCCACCTCTTCCGGGCCATCCTCGAGGGGCTGGCCTTCGCCCTGCGGGAGGGCAAGGAGCGCATCGAGGCCCGAAGCGGAGTGCGCATGCACGGCCTGCGGGTCTCCGGAGGGGGCTCCCAGTCGGACGCAGCCATGCAGCTGACCGCGGATATCTTCAACCTCCCCACGGCGAGGCCCCACACCTACGAAACCTCGGGCCTCGGGGCCGCCATCGCCGTGGCCGTGGGCCTGGGTGCCTATCCTGATTTCGGCGCCGCCGTCGCGGCCATGACCCACGTGGGCCGGGTCTTCGAGCCCATTCCCGAGCACGCCCGGATCTACGACGCCCTATACCGACGGGTGTATCGCCGCATGTACAAGCGCCTGGCGCCTCTCTACGCCGAGATTCAGCGGATCACCGGCTACCCGAAACTGGCCTGAGGCCCCTCCCTGGAGATCCCATGAAAAGCGCATGGATGCTCAGTTCCCTGCTCCTCACCTGGGCGCCCCTGGCGGCGGGGGTGGCGGATTCTCCCGTGGGCGTCTGGAAGACCATCGATGACAAGACCGGAGGAACGCGGGGCTGGTGGGAGCTCACGGAGCAGAACGGGGAACTCTTCGGGAAGATCCTCCGAACCTTACCGCCAGAGGATCCCAATCCCCCCGGGAACAAGTGCGAGGGGGAGCGAAAGGGCCGGCCCGTCGTCGGCATGGTCTTCCTGTGGGGCCTGAAGCGGGATGGGGCGGAGTTCAACGGCGGGTCCATCCTGGACCCCGATAACGGCAAGATCTACAAGGCCCGGATCCGGCTGGAGGAGGGGGGGCGGAAACTGAACGTCCGAGGCTTCATCGGCTTCTCCCTGCTGGGGCGGAGCCAGGTCTGGATCCGGGAGAGGTAGGGGGTCGGCTCCGCGGGGCACAGATCCTCAGAAGTACTTCAGCGTCCACTCGACGAGGCGGCGCACCCGGGGGGTGTAGGGCGGGTACATCCACTGCATGGCCGAAAAGCGGGTGCGCTGGCGAAGGAGGCCCCGGGCGTTGGAGAAGGCCTCGAAGCCGTGGATTCCGTGGGCCTTCCCGACGCCGGACACCCCCACCCCGCCGAAGGGCAGGCCCGGTTGGGCGTAGTGGAGGACCGTGTCGTGGATGCAGGCCCCGCCGGCGGTGGTGCGCCGGACGAGCCCCTCCGCCCTGCCTCGGCGGCCGGCGAAGACGTAGAGGGCGAGGGGGCGGGGGCGGAGGTTCACGAAGCGGACGGCCTCCTCCAGGTCGCGCACCTTGAGGATGGGAAGCACGGGGCCGAAGATCTCCTCCTGCAGGAGGGGCGCCTCCGGAGGGACTCCCGTGACCACGGTGGGCGCGATGTAACGGTCCTCGGCGTCCATGTCCCCCCCGAAGACCACGCGCCCTCCGGAGCTCCGGAGGAGGTCCGCGATCCGGGCATGGTGGCGGACGTTGACGATGCGGGCGTAGTCGGGGCTGCGGCGCCAGGCCTCGGGGGTGGGGCCGTAGAAGGAGCGCACGGCCTCCCCCAGGGCCTCCACCAGGGCATCGTGGACGGCCTCGTGCACCAGGGCGTAGTCCGGGGCCACGCAGGTCTGGCCGGCGTTCGTGAACTTGCCCCAGGCGATCTTCCGGGCGGCCTCCCGGAGATCGGCATCGGCGTCCACCAGCACCGGGGATTTGCCCCCCAGCTCCAGGGTCACGGAGGCCAAGTGCTCCGCCGCCGCCCTCATGACCACCTTCCCCACGGCGGGGCTGCCGGTGAAGAAGACGTGGTCGAAGGGGAGCTGCAGCAGCTGCCGGGAGGTCTCCGCCTCCCCTTCCATCACCGCCACTTCCTCCCGGGGGAAGAGGCCTTCCACCAGGTCCTTGAGGAAGGCGCTGGTGTGGGGTGTGAGCTCCGAGGGCTTGAGGATGGCGCAGTTCCCCGCGGCCAGGGCCGAGACGAGGGGGCCCAGGGTGAGGTTGATGGGGTAGTTCCAGGGGCTGATGATGAGGACCAGCCCCTTGGGCTCGTGGAGGATGGATCCCGCGCTGCCGAAAAGGCCGGGGGGGGGGGGGACCTGGCGGGGCCTCATCCATCGGGGTAGGGGGGCGAGGGCCGCCTTGATCTCGGTGACGACGGGATACAGCTCCGTCAGGTCCACCTCCTCCGGACATTTCCCGAAGTCTGCGGCGAGGGCCGCGTGGACTTCCGTGCGACGGGCCATCAGGGCCTTCAGGAGCCTCCCCAGCCGGGCCTGCCGCTCCCGGACCGAGGTGGCCGCGACGCGCCATCGCGCCGCCCGCTGGGCTTCGAACAAGGATGGGAGATCGATGGGGATGGACATGGGGACCCGGGCGGAAGGCTGGCTCCCCTCACTATGGGGCAGGTTCGGGGCTCCGTTACCATGGCCTTCCCCCTTCGGAGTCCCCATGGCGGAACCTGCCAAGAAGCCCATCATCCGCAAACGCTTCCCCTGGGGCTGGGTGGTCCTCGTCCTCTTGGGGGCCGGCCCGGCCACCATGGTGGCCGCCCAGAAGCGCGCGCCGGTGACGGTCAGCGTGGGGGCCCCCACGGTCTTCAAGGCAGGGGAGCGCAACCCCCTGGTGACCGCCTCCGGCTACCTGGTGGCCCGCACCCGGGCCACGCTTTCCAGCAAGGTGTTGGGGCGGGTGTCGGAGCTGAACGTTCAGGAGGGGAGCCGGGTGGCCCGGGGGCAGGTCCTGGCCCGATTGGAGTCCCCGGACCTCGCTGCGGCCCGGGAGCAGATCGCCGCGCAGCTGGCCCAGACGGAGCTGGACCTGGCCCGGGCGGAGAAGCTTTTCGCGGCGGGGATCCAGGATGCGGCGACCCTGGAGCACGTCCGGAGCCAGAGGACCACGCAGAAGGCCCAGCTGGCCTATCAGGACGCCCTGCTGGAAAGCATGGTGCTGCGGGCCCCCTTCAGCGGCGTCGTCACTCGCAAGCTCACGGAGGTGGGGGAGACCGTGGCCCCCGGCAGCGCGGGGGGGGCCAACGCCATCAACGCCATCCTGGAGATGGCGGACTTCGAGACCCTGGAGGTGGAGGTGGAGGTGAACGAGGCCTCCATCGCGAAGTTGGCCAAGGGGATGCCCGCGGAGATCCGGGTGGACGCCCTGGAAGGGCAGGGCGCGCACAGCGTGCTGCAGGGCCGCCTGCGGGAGATCTACCCCAGCTCCAACCGCCAGAAGGCCGTGGTGATCGTGCGGGTGGCCTTCCTCAAGAAGGACGCCCTCCTGGTGCCGGACATGGGCGCGAAGGTGACCTTCCTGGGGGACCCCTACGCCCAGGACGTGGTGGTGCTGGGCCGGGAGCAGGTGAAGAAGGACCCCCTTACAGGTCGCAGCTTCGTCTGGACGATGGAGGGCGGATCGGCGGTCAAGAAGGAGGTGGCGGTGCTGGCCGAGAATCCCGTGGGCCTGGAGGTGAGCGGCATCGCCCCCTCCGCCCGCCTTATCGTGGCCCCCCCCGAAAGCCTCCAAGCCGGCACCAAGATCAAGGTGAAGGCGTGAGGCCGAAGCAGGAGCGAAGGCCCACCGTCGGGCGCAGCCCGATGACCCGCAGGGCGGCGCACAGGATGTGCGTCGTGAAGCCGAAGCAGGAGCGAAGGCCCACCGTCGGGCGCAGCCCGATGACCCGCAGGGCGGCGCACAGGATGTGCGCCGTGAGGATGAAGCAGGAGCAGAGGATCGGCCTCCGAGAGCCGGTGGCGATCGGGAGCACGCATGCGTGCGATAGGCCGAGGCTAGGCCTCCACGAGCCGCAGGCCGGGGGCTGGGGTCGGAGAGGTGGCGCATGAACGTCGGGCGCACGGAGATGGGTGGAGGTGAGCCGATCATCGAGCTGCGGGAGATCGCCAAGAGCTACTGGCGGGAATCCTTGGAGATTCCGGTGCTCCGGGGCCTGGACCTGGAGATTCCCCGGGGCGGCTACGTGGCGCTGATGGGCCCCTCCGGGTCCGGCAAGACGACGCTCCTGAACCTGCTGGCGGGCATCGACCGGCCCTCGGGGGGGACCCTGAGGGTTTGCGGCTTCGAGCTGAACGATCTGGATGACGATGAATTGGCCGCCTGGCGCAACGCCCACGTGGGGTTCATCTTCCAGAACTACAACCTGGTGCCGGTGCTCAATGCCTTCGAAAACGTGGAGCTGCCCCTCCTGCTCACGGGCCTGCCCCGAAGAGAGCGCCGGGGTCGGGTGGAGGAGGCCCTCGAAAGGGTGGGCCTTTCGGACCGCAGGGAGAACTATCCCCGCCAGTTGAGCGGAGGGCAGGAGCAGCGGGTGGCCATCGCCCGGGCCATCGTCACGGATCCGGATCTGCTGGTGGCCGACGAACCCACCGGGGCCCTGGACGCCCGCAACGCAGAGGACGTGCTGGCCCTGATGGAAGGCCTCAACACCCAGCTCCGGAAGACCATCGTGATGGTGACCCACGACCCCAAGGCCGCGCATCATGCGCGGCACCAGATCCACCTCGAAAAGGGCGTCCTTGACCGGACGGTGGAGGTGAACCGGTGAGGCAGGGCGGTGCCGCGCATGAGCATCATGGAGGCTCCACCTCCGAGAGCCGTAGGCGATCGGGAGCACGTCTGCGTGCGATAGGTGGAGGGCACCAGATCCACCTCGAAAAGGGCGTCCTCGATAGGACCGTGGAGGTGAACCGGTGAGGGCCCTCTCCCCGTCCCGGACCCTCTTCGGCGGGGGGCCGCGCCCATGAAGTTCCTGGGGCTCATCTGGAAGAGCATGACCCGCAGCTGGGTGCGCACCCTGCTGGTGCTGGGGACGGTGCTGATGAGCACCTTCCTCATCACGGTGCTCCAGAGCCTCCTCACCACCCTGGACGCCGTGAGCAACAACCCCAATTCCGGAAGCCGCCTGGTGGTGCGGCACAAGAGCGGACTCACCCAGGTGCTGCCCCGGGCCTACGAGGCCTGGCTCCGCCAGCAGCCGGAGGTGGAGACGGTCTGCGGGCTCCAGTGGTTCGGCGGCTACTACCAGGATCCTCGCAATTTCTTCGCCAACTTCGCCAGCGACGAGCAGACCCTGTTCCAGGTGTTCCGGGAGGAGTTCGGGGCCGCGGGCATCACCGAATCCCAGCTCAAGGAGTACCTGAGGGACGGGGCGGGCTGCATCGTGGGGGAGAGCCTGGCCCGCAAGAACGGATGGAAGGTCGGGGACGTGGTGCCCCTCACGGGGACCATCTTCCCCCTTAATCCCCGCCTCACCATCCGCCTGATCTTCAAGGGCTCCCGACCCAGTGACGAAAACGTGCTCCACTTCCACTACAAGCTCCTGGAGGAAGGGGCTCCCCGCATGAAGGGCCGGGTGGGCACCTTCTGGCTGCGGGTGCGGCGCCCGGAGGAGATCCCGGGCCTCATCGAGCGCATCGACCGCCACTACGCCAACAGCGCCTCGGAGACCCTCTCGGAGACCGAGAACGCCTTCAACCTCAGCTTCGTGAAGATGCTGGGCAACATCGGGGCCATCATCCAGGGCATCAGCGGGGCGGTGCTGGTGGCGGTGCTCATCGTCACCGCCGGGACCATGGCCATGATCATCCGGGAGCGCACCGCGGAGATCGCGGTGTTCAGGGCCATGGGTTTCCGGTCGGGGCAGGTGCTCGCCCTGCAGCTGGCCGAGGGGGCCCTGCTGGTGGCCATAGGCGGGGCCTTGGGGACCCTGGCGGCCGTGGCGGTGGCGGGGGCCATTCGGGGCGTCATGGGGCAGGTGATGCCCTTTTTCGCGGACTTCGCCGTGGCCCCCCGCACCATCCTCCTTTGCCTGGGCACCGCCCTGGGCGTGGGTCTGGCCTCCACCTTCGTTCCGGCCTACGCGGCGCTGCGACGGCCCATCACCGAGGGGCTCAAGTCCCTATGATCGGATGGGCGCTGCTGATCCTCCTCGGTTCCTACCTGGCCTGGCTGGGGTGGGCGGCCCTGGCCTACCCCATCCCCTTGGGTTACAACCTGCGCTCCCTGTGGCAGCGGAAGGTGAGCACTTTCAGCACCGCCGGCGCCATCGCGCTGGTGGTGGCCATCTTCGTGGTGGTACTCAGCCTCGCCCAGGGCCTTTCGGTGGCCTTCGTGACCAGCGGCCGGGACGACCAGGCCCTGGTGCTGAGGCCCAATGCCCGCTTCGAGCTGAACTCCAGCATCGAGCGGGAGCGCATGCGCATCCTGAAGGTGCACCCCCTGCTGGCCCAGGAAGGGGGGACGCCCCTCTGTTCGGCGGAGGTGGTGGTGGTCAAGCTCTTCACCAAGGCCGACGGCAGCGACACCAACGTCACGGTGCGGGGCCTCGAGCCCCTGGGCTTCCGGCTCCGCCCCCAGGTCCACCTGGTCCGGGGCCGCTGGTTCCGGCCGGGCCTTTCGGAGCTGGTGGTCCCGGCGAAGATGCAGGGCCGCTTCCCGGGGCTGGATTTGGGGCGCAGCGTGAAGATGGGCGGCCGGGAATGGACCATCGTCGGGGCCTTCGAGGCGGGCGGGGCCAGCTTCGAAAGCGAGATCTGGTCCGACGTGGTGGACGTGATGCAGGCCTTCCGCCGGGATTCCTATTCCAGCCTCCTGGCCCGCCTTTCGGATCCGGCCCGCATTCCTGAATTCGTCCGGGCCGTGGACGAGGACAAGCGGCTCAAACTCGAGGTGGTCCCCGAAAGGGCCTATTTCAAGGAGCTCACCAAGGCCGGGGATCCCATCGCCGTGCTGGGGGACCTCATCACCCTCATCCTCACGGGGGGGGCCATCTTCAGCGCCATGAACACCATGTACGCCGCGGTGGCCAACCGCACGAAGGAGATCGGGACCCTGAGGGCCCTGGGCTTCCGTCGGCGGGACATCCTGGCCAGTTTCCAGTGGGAGGCGATCCTGCTCTGCGGGGCCGGCGGGGTGGGGGGCAGCCTGCTGAGCCTCTTCGCCAACGGCATCCAGACCGGCACCACCAGCTTCGATACTTTCTCGGACGTGGGCTTCGCCTTCACCATCACGCCCCCGCTTATGGCCCAGGGGGTGGCCTTCAGCCTCCTCATGGGGCTGCTGGGGGGCTTCCTGCCGGCCTACAGGGCCAGCCGAATCCCGGTCACGGAGGCCATGAGGGGGGGCTGAGGGCGAACCGACCCACGCGTCTTGATTCCATCGCCATGCGAGGTAAAATTAACCCTAAACGGGAGGCCCCATGGACCGTGAACTTCTGAAAGGCAGCACCCCCCTGCTCCTGCTGTCCCTCCTTTCCGAAGGCCCCATGTACGGGTACCAGATCATCGAAACGGTCCGCCAGCGCACCGGCGGCAGCTATACGCTGAAGGAGGGGGCCCTCTATCCGGCCCTCCACAAGCTCGAGGCCACCGAATTCATCACGTCCTATTGGCAGACCCAGCCCAACGGCCGGGACCGCCGCTACTACGCCATCCTCCCGGCCGGCGCGGCCTTCCTCGAAGCCAAGAAGAAGGAATGGTCGCAGTTCGTCGCCATGGTGGAAGGCTTCGTGGGCGGGCGGTGAACCCCTCGCCCTTCCGCTGCCTCGACGCCTACCTCCGGGGGGTCGAGGAGGGGCTCGGCGCCCTGTCCCATCGGCGCAAGCGCCTCTTTCTGAGGGAGGTGGCCTGCCACCTGCTCGACGAGGCCGAGGCCCTGGGCATCTCCGACGAGGCCGGCATGCACGGCCTCCTGGTCACCAAGGAGCCCCCCAAGGAGCTGGCCCGGGAGCTGTCCGGCGGGGACCTGGAGGACACCAGTCACCGGAACTGGACCGCGATGCTGGGCGGGGGCCTCATCGGCCTGGCGACGGGGGGGCATCTCTACTTCACGGGATGGCGGTGGTCCATCTGCCTGGCCTTCGGCCTGGGCCACGGCCTGGCGGTGGGCGCGGGCCTTTTTTGGGCCCGCCGCGGCTGGCAGCGGCTGGGCTCCTCGGCACGGCTGGGGGCGGCGGTCCTCATCAGCGCCCTGCTCTCGATCCCCCTGGGCTTCACCAGCGTCCGGGGCTTCGTGCTGAGTCGCCTTTTCTACGGGGCCTACACCGGCTACCTCTTCGAGCGCCACGCCCAGCCGAGGCCCCTCATCCAGTGGATCGCGGAGATTTCGGGCTTCACCGCCTTCGTCTTCCTGGCGGAGTCCCTGGTCCTGCACCTCTATCCCCTCGGCCGTGTGACCGCCTACGCCGCGGCCATGGAGTGGAGCTTCAACGCCACCCTGCATTTGGGGGTGGTGGGGGCCCTTTGGCTGCGGGGCTTCCTGGCGGAGCGGTGGGTCCTTTCCCCCCAGGGGCAAAAT
>CAYSXG010000096.1:0-6140 GCA_964434895.1 uncultured Solibacteraceae bacterium
GCCGGTCTGGCGTGGCCGCAGGTCAATGACTGCGCTCATCGAGGTCCACTGAAGTGTGCGAGGTAGGGCCCTCGCCGCGGGCGGAGGGCTCGATGCAGCGGAGGGGCAGGCGGTCCCCCCGGACAGGACGGGCATGAGCAGCAAGGGCGTGGTGCTGGTGGTGGACGACGAGGCTCCCATCCGGGACATCCTCGGGTTCTACCTCAAGAGGGCGGGCTACCAGGTGCTCCTGGCGGAGAACGGCCAGAAGGGGCTGGACGAGATGGCCAAGCTCCAGCCGGACCTCATCATCTCCGACCTCCGCATGCCGGTGATGTCCGGGGACGAGTTCTGCCGCCTGGTGAAGGGGGCTCCTGAAACCCGGGACATCTACTTCGTCCTGGTCTCCGCCATGGACGGCACCGTCTCCAAGATCGGCGGCCTGAACCTCGGCGCCGACGACATGATCGCGAAGCCCTTCCACGCCCAGGAGGTGATGGCCAAGGTGGAGAGCGCCTTCCGCATCATCGCCATGCAGAAGGAGATCAAGATCCAGAACCAGGCCCTCACGCGCTTCCAGGAGCGGGTGAACGCCGAGCTGGAGCTGGCGGCCCGGCTGCAGATCGGCCTGCTGCCGGAGGTGCCGGACCAGACGTCGGGCATCCGCTACACCCACCGCTACCTGCCCGCCGAGGGCATCGGGGGGGACATCTACGCCATCACCCCCCTTCCGGACGGCAGCGTGGCCCTGATGATCGCGGACGTGAGCGGCCACGGCGTGACGGCGGCCCTTATCTCCGCCATGGTGAAGACCTCCTTCGAAAGCCAGGTGCGGGGCGGCGGGACGCCGCTGGACTGGGCCCAGGGCATGAACCGCGACCTCACGCGCAGCACCCTGGCGGAGCAGTTCGCCACGGCCCTCATCGGGCGCATCCGGCCGGAGGCGGACGAGATCGAGTACGTGGTGGCGGGCCACGTGGCCCCCTTCCGCATCCCCGGAGGGGCCCAGGGGGGGCGCCACCACCCGGAGATGCTCCAGGGCAAGGGCTTCATGCTGGGGTTGGGGGAGGACCTGCCCTTCACCCACCAGAAGGCCCCCTTCCTGGCCGGGGACCGGCTCATCCTGTACACGGACGGCCTGGTGGAGGTGGAGAGGGAGGACCGGCGCCTGCTGGGGGAGGAAGGGCTCCAGAAGTTCTGCGCGGAGCTGCCCCCGGACCCCGACGCCGCGGCGGGCCGCCTGGTGGCCCAGGCCGAGGCCTTCAACGCCCCGGTGCTCTTCAACGACGACGTGACCCTGGTGGTGCTGGACCGGGTGGGATAGCCGTCGTTCTCACAGCTCCCGCAGCGTCGCGGCGATGCCCTCTTCCAGCTCGGTGGCGGGGCGGGTGTAGCCCGCCTGGCGGAGGGTGGCCAGGTCCGCCTGGGTGAAGCTCTGGTACTTGCCCTTCAGGGCTTCGGGGAAGGGGATGTACTCGATGCGCCCGGTGCCCAGGTGGGTAACGAGGGCCTGGGCGACGGCATTGAAGCTCCGGGCCTTGCCGGTGCCCGCGTTGAAGATGCCGCTCGCGCCCGCGCCGGCGAAGTGGAGGTTCATGGCCACGATGTCGGCCACGAACACGAAGTCCCGGAGCTGCTCGCCGTCCCCGTAGCCGTCGCTGCCTTCGAAGAGGCGGCAGGTCCCCTCGGCCTTCAGCTGGTCCAAGGCCTTGTGCAGCACGCTCATCATGCGCCCCTTGTGCCCCTCCCGGGGGCCGTAGACGTTGAAGTAGCGCAGCCCCACCACGGGGCTCTGGGCGTGGGGCATCATGTGGCGCACGTGCTGGTCGAAGGCCAGCTTGGAATAGCCGTAGGCGTTGAGGGGGCCCTCGTGGGCCGGAACGGGGGCCGAGTCCCGGCTCCCTCCGTAGACCGCGGCGCTGGAGGCGTAGACCAGGGGCACCTTGTGGAGGAGGCAGAAATGGAGGATGGCCTTGCTGTCCCCGAAGTTGTTCTCCATGAGGTAGCGGCCGTCGGTCTCCATGGTGTCGCTGCAGGCCCCCTGGTGGAAGATGGCCTCCGGCGTCAGGCCCAGCTTCCCGCCCTCCAGCCGGGTGCGGAACTCCCGCTTGTCCATGTAGTCCGCGAGGGTCAGGTCCGCGAGGTTGCGGAACTTCTCGGACCGGGTGAGGTCGTCCACCACGAGAATGTCCGTGCGGCCCCGCTCGTTGAGGGCCTTCACGAGGTTGCTGCCGATGAATCCGGCCCCGCCGGTGACGATGAACATGTCCGCTCCCGCCTCCCAGTGTAGCGGCCTATCCGATCGCCCCCTCGTCCTGGGCCCTCAGGAGCCGGGGTCCCAGCTCCGCCAGCAGCGTCGCCCCGAGGATCAGGCCCCCTCCCAGGAGCTGGGCGGGGCCCAGGTGGTCCCGCACCCCCGGCAGGAGGCCGCTCATGGAGAGCAGGGCGCCGAAGAGGGGCTCCAGGCTGAAGAGGATGGCCGATTCCGTGGCGCCGAGGTGCTTTTGCTGGGTGCTCTGCGCCCAGAAGGCCGGGGTGGTGGCGAAGATGCCCAGGTAGGCCAGGGCCGCCCACACGCCGGGCAGGCGCAGGGCGCCGGCGGCCCCCCGCCAGCCCAGGGCTCCGGGCAGGAAGGGGGCGACCAGGGCCGAGGCCGCGGCCACGGTGCCCACCTGGGCCAGGGCCAGCACCCACCCGTTGGAGCGGCGGGAATAGTGCCCCGTGAGCACGATGTGGAGGCCGCAGAAGATGGCGCAGAGGAGGGTCTCGCTGTCCCCACGGTTCCAGCCCCCGAAGGGGGCGGCGGGGTCCCGCACCAGGAGGAAGAGCCCCCCCAGGGCCACGGCGGCGGCCAGGGCGTGGGCCTTCTTCAGTCGGTCCCCGGCCAGCAGGCTCACGGCGGGGGTGAAGATGACGTAGAGCCCCGTGATGAAGCCGGACTTGGAGGCGGACGTGAAGCGCAACCCGTCGGTCTGGAGCCAGAAGATGGGGGTCACGACGGCCCCGAGCACGAGGCCGTCCCGCAGGTCCGCCCGGCGGAGGGGGACCCTGAAGGCCGCGACGAGGGCCCCCATCCCGGCGGTTCCCACGAGGAAGCGGACCGTGAGGAGGGCCATGGGGGAGAGGCCCGCCTGGATGAGGTACTTGGTGGCCGGGAAGCCCGACCCCCAGACGAGGGCGGTGGCGGCGAAGGCCAGGACGGCCAGGAAGTGGGCGCGGCGGGATCCCTGCATGTCCCACTCTACGAAAAAAAGGGCCGCCGAGGCGGCCCTTATGACGAGATGCGAAGCGCCTACTTCAGGGAGGCCACGACCCGGATCTCCACCTGGGGCTGGTCGGGGTCGTCCGTGGTGAGCACCACCTTCTCGTTGTAGGTGCCGGGCTTCGCCGTGGCGGCCAGGACGAAGGTGAGCTCGTGCTGGGCGGCCTTCTTGCCGAGGCCCTCCACCCGGATCCAGGGCGTCGTCGGGCGGGCGCCGGTGAGGGTGAAGGCCTTGCCGTCGGCGTGCTTCACGACCACCTTGGCGGTCCATTCCTTGCCCGAGGCTTCGCTCCAGACCACCTTTTCGGGGGTGGACACGATGTCCTGCTTCAGCTCCCACTGGAGGTCCACCACCAGGGTGGGCTGGGTGGAGCTGCCGGTCTGGAGGACGGCCTTCTCCACGCCGCGCGGCGTGCCCGCGGGGACCTTGCGGGGATCGAAGGTGAATTCGACCACGCCGTCCTTGCCCTCGGAATGGAAGGTCCCGGCGAAGAAGGGGGCGCCGGCGACCTTGATCTCCTGGATCTTCACCGGCTGTCCGTTGCCGCTCTCCAGCTTCACGGTGGCTTTGCGGGGCGTGGTGCGGGGCACTTCCAGGAAGAAGAGGGCGTTGGTCCGGAGGTTGATCTCCTGGATGATCTCCGCCTCGAAGGTGAGGGTCTGCACCGGGTTCTTGGCGTCGTTGGAGGTCACCCGCACGGACTTGCGGATCAGCCCCTTCAGGTTCGCGGGGTTGAAGGTCACCTCCACGTCCGTGGTCTCGCCCGGATTGAGGGTCCACTTCCCGGGCACCGTGGCCGTGCATCCGCAGCTGGGATCCAGGTGGGAGATGTTGAGCTGGGCGTTGCCGGAGTTGGTGGCCTTGAAGTGGTAGGACACCTTGCGGTCGGGGCCGATCTTCCCGAAGTCGTGGTGCACCTTTTCGAAGGTGAGCGTCGGGGCCTGGGCCACGAGCAGGGCGGGGACGCAGAAAAGAAGGGGGACGCGCATGGGACTCTCCGCCTGAATTCTATCCAATCCAGGGATGCAGCGTCGCCCAGGCTTGTTCCGGGTCCAGCCCCTCCTGCCTCAGCACCCTCACCCGGGGCCCCCAGGGGGCGAAGACCGCCGGATCCGTGGGGCCGAAGAGGCTGAGGGTGCGGATGCCGCAGGCGGCGGCGAGGTGGCCCAGCCCCGAATCGTTGGCCACCGCCGCCGCGGCCCCGGCCAGCCAGGCCGCGGCCTCCGGAAGGCTGGTCCGGCCGCAGAGGTTGAGCCCCTCCTCCCCCGCCACGGCGGCCCCCAGCTCCCTTTCCCCGGGGGAGCCGAGCACGACGATCCCCAGGCCTTCGGCCCGGGCCAGCTCCCCCAGGCGGCGGAAATGTTCCGGGGCCCAGGTCTTTTCGGGCTTGGAGGCCCCCGGGAGCAGGCAGAGGTAGGGGGTGTCGGGGCGCTCCACCCGGGCGGAGGGGCGGTAGTCCGGGTCCGGCAGGGGGGGGAGGTCCGGCCAGCGCAGGAGGAGGACCCGGCGATAGCGCTCGAGGACGGGGCCCGGGGCGCTCCAGAAGGGCAGGGTGTGGGTGTTGAAGGGGCCCGCCAGGCTTTCGCTCACGCCCAGGCGCTCGGGCACCCGGGCCAGGAAGGCCGCCAGGGCCGGGCGCAGGGACTTGGGGAAGTGGACGCTGCGGGCGGCCCGGTGGCGGCGCAGGAGGGCTGCCATCTCCAGGGGGGCGGGCTTGCGGTCCTCCGGCACCACCGCGTCCGCGAGGGGGGTTCCTTCCACCAGGGCCACGGTGGCGGCGGGGCCCCAGACCACCAGGGGCTCCGCCCCGACCCCCCGGAGGAGCCTCAGCAGGGGGAAGTGCATGACCGCGTCCCCCACGTAGCGGGGGAAGCGCACCCAGGTGGCGCCTTCGGGAAGACCCTTCATGGGATCCAGTCCGCCACGGTCTGGCGGAACAGGGAGGCCGCGTCGTAGCCCCGGGTGAGGCCGGTGCCCAGGAGGTGGGCCTTCTGGCGCTGGGCCTCCCAGGCGGCGGGATCCGCGAGCAGGGGGGCCAGGCGGCGGGCCATGGCCTCCAGTCCTTCCCGAGGGATCGAGTGGCGGTCGTCCTCCTTGGGGATGAGGAAGCCCCCTTCGCCGTCCTTCAGCACCGTGCCGATGCCCCCCACGGGCGGGGCCGCCACCGGTACCCCCCGCTCCAGGGCTTCGATGAGGGCCAGGGGGAAGAAGCCCTCGTTGCGGCTGGTCATGAGGTAGAGATCCAGGGCCGCGAAGGCGGGCCCCGTTTCGGGCACCCGCCCCAGGCGCCTCACCCGGTCCCGGAGCGGCGAAGCGGCGATGGCCCGGTCCAGGGCCCGGGAAGCGGCCTCCTCCTCCCGGCCCGCGAAGAGCAGGTGGACCTCCCCGGGGAAGGCCTCCGCCAGGCGGAGGGCCGCCAGGGGGTCCTTGCGGTCGTCGATCTGGCCCACGTAGCCGATGATGGGGCCCCCCTCCGGGAGGCCCAGGGCCCGGCGGGCGGCCCGGCGCTCCTCCTCGCCGACCCGGCGGGCCTCGGGCCGGGGGTAGAGGGGGTGGATGAGGTCGCAGGGCTGGGGTCCCAGGTGGGTCCGGACGGCCTCCTGGAAGGCCCAGGTGACGATCCATCGGTCCACCAGGCCCCGGATGCCCCGATACTTGCGCAGGTGGCGCTCGTAGTGCTCGTGGAGGGTCACCACCGTGGGGATGCGCTGGCCCAGGCGGGCGAGCCAAGGCAGGGCCCGCTGGACCCCCTTGTGGTTGCAGAGCACCAGGAGGTCCGGTCTTTCGCGCCGCAGCCAGCGGAGGGAGGCCCAGTCCCCCGGGAGGTGCAGGATGTCGCCGAGGTTGGGATTGCGCTCCCGGAGCTCGGGTTCCAGGGCCTGCTTGGCTCCGTCCTTC
>CAYSXG010000096.1:6150-8867 GCA_964434895.1 uncultured Solibacteraceae bacterium
GCCCGTCGCTCCGGAAGAGGAGGCTCACCTTCACGGGAAGCTCCGCCAGCGCGGCCATCTGTTCCACCATGACTCGCTCCCCCCCGCCGAAGGACAGCTTGCGATGGGCGATGACGACGTGCTTCACGGAACCTCGGGAATGGGATCATCATAGGGGCACTGACCCATTGCGTCACCTCGAGGAGGCCCATGGCCGCAGCCCGGATCCTGCCCCGCGTCCTACTGGTGGAGGATGAGGCCAGCTTCCGCGAGGTGCTCCAGATGGGTCTGGCCCCCCACGGCTTCGACACCTGCGCCGCGGGCTCCCTGGCGGAGGCCCAGGCCCTCCTGGAACAGCCGGGCCACGAGATCCGGGCGGTGGTGTCGGACCTGCGCCTCAAGGACGGCAGCGGCATCGATCTGCTGGCCTGGATGAAGGAGCGGGGCCTGGTCCTGCCCGTGGTCATCATGACGGCCTTCGCCACCACGGAGACCACGGTGCAGGCCCTGAACCTGGGGGCCGCGGACTTCCTCACCAAGGCCAAGGACGATATCGGGGAGCTCAGCAAGGTGCTCAAGGGCCTCTTCGCCGAGGCCCCGGCCCCGGTCATGGAGGTCTCGGACATCGGGGACCTGGTGGGGGTGGGGGACACCATCCGCAAGGTCCAGGCCATGGTGGGCAAGTTCGCCCGGGCGGATACCACCGTGCTCATCACTGGGGAGAGCGGCACCGGCAAGGAGATCGTGGCGCGGCTCATCCACCGCTACTCCGACCGGGCCAAGGGCCCCTTCGTGCCCATCAACTGCGGCGCCCTGCCGGAGCCTCTGCTGGAATCCGAGCTCTTCGGCTACGAGAAGGGCGCCTTCACCGGGGCCTCGACCCTCAAGCGGGGGCTCTTCGAGGAGGCCCAGGGAGGGGTCCTCTTCCTGGACGAGATCGGGGAGATGCCCCTGGCCCTGCAGGTGAAGATCCTTCGGGTGCTCCAGGAACGGCGAGTGCGGCGGGTGGGGGGCAGCGACGAACGCCCCGTGGACGTCCGGGTCATCGACGCCACCAACAAGACCCTGCGGGAAAGGGCCGGGCAGGGCAAGTTCCGGGAGGACCTCTACTATCGGCTGAACATCCTCCACATCGAGTTGCCCCCCCTGCGGGAGCGGCGGGAGGACCTGCCGGTGCTGGTGGACCACTTCCTGCGCCGCTTCTGCAAGAAGCTGGGGAAGGCCCCCACCTCCCTCCACCCCAACGCCCTGGCCCTGCTGGAGAAGTACCGCTTCCCGGGGAACGTGCGGGAATTGGAGAACCTCATGGAGCGCTGCGTGGCCCTGAACCCCGGGGGCCCGGTCACCGTGGAGCTCTTCCCGGAAAGCCTGGTGCAGGAGGCCCTTCGGGGGCCCGTCCTACCGGGGACGGGCCCGGAGGAATTCGAGATCCCCGAAGAGGGCTTCGATCTGGAGGCCTTCCTCACGGCCCTGCGCGGCCACTTCCTACGGGCGGCCCTGGACCAGAGCGGGGGCAACAAAACCCGGGCCTCCAAGCGCCTGGGCATGAGCTTCCGGGCCTACCGCTACTGGCTCCAGCACCTGGGGGGGGCCGAGGCCCTGCCCCGGGCCTTTCCCTGGCCCCCCCAGTTCCCGGCCCAGCCCCAGGACGAGTCCGAAGCCCCGGAACCCTAATCAAGCCTTGTCACTTATCCCCGATCTGGCACACTGGGATGCTTGGGTGCCCTCGATCTGGGGAATGCACTTTTCCAAGGACCGACCATGACCACTCTCCGCCATCCCCAGACGGGGCATCGCTCCTCCCAGCGGGGCTTCAGCCTGATGGAGCTCCTCATCGCCCTCATGATCATCGGCGTCATCGCGACGCTGGGCATGAAGGGTTACCAGAAGTACGCGGACCAGGCCCGCTACCGCCAGGCCCAGGACCGGCTGAGGAACGTGGCCATGGGCCTGGACCAGTACTACATGACCAATGGCAAGTATCCCGACTTCACCAGTTGGGAGCAGATGATCGACGCCAGCTCCCCCCTGGTGCAGAAGAACCTCATCCAGGTCAACATCCCCAAGGACGACGGGTGGGGCCAGCCCTTCGAAGGCAAGGCCGGCAAGGGCGATTATGAGCTGAAGATGGCCGGGGACCCCAACGCCCAGGACGATCGTCCGCCCGTGACCTGGAAGCCCGGCCAGGGCGCCATGGAGCAGCGCGGCGGCGCCAGCGGCGGCAGCAAGGACAAGGGCGGCGACGCCGCTCCCGCTCCGGGGGCCGGCAAGTGATCGATCTCTCCCGGCTGCCCGCCGAGGGGCTCCGCGAAGGCGGATCCGCTTCCTTTCTCCCCCTCTCTGCCGACGGCAAGGAGGGGTTGAGGGAGGCCGCCTGGGAGGTCTTCGTGCTGCCCTCCGACCAGGACTTCTTCCTGGACGTGAGGGGGGCGGCCGTGTGGGAGGGCATCTGCTCCCGCTGCCTGGAGCCCTTCGATCTGCCCCTGCGGCTGGAGAGCCAGTTCCTGGGCAGTAAGGACCCGGACCTCGTGGCTCGGGGCTCCCATGCCCTGGGCAGCCAGGATCTCGACGTGGTCTACCTGCCGGAGCCGGAGCTGGACGAGGCCGCCCTGGCCAAGGAGCAGTTCGAGCTGCAGCTGCCCATGCACCCCCTCTGCAAGGAAGACTGCCTGGGCCTCTGCCCCCAGTGCGGCAAGAACTGGACCCAGGGACCACTTACATTGAATCCATAACACAAC
>CAYSXG010000097.1:0-8862 GCA_964434895.1 uncultured Solibacteraceae bacterium
GTGGGCCTCCCTGGGGGGGCCCTGGTCCCGGGTGGGGGAGGAGGTGCCCTACCTGGCCTACACCAACGGCCTCGCCCGAGGCCAGGACGAGCAGGGCCGGCCCGTGCTTTGGGTGGGCTGCTGGAGGCGGGGCCTGGCCTGCTGGGACGGCCGGGCCTGGCGCCTTCTGGGGACCCGGGAGGGGCTGCCGAGCCTTTTGCCCACGGGGAGGATGGCCTTCGATCCGGAGGCCCCGGGGGGGCCCATCCTATGGGTGGGGACCTACGATCGGGGCCTGGCCTACCTCCAGGGGGGCCGCTGGAGGCGCGTGGACCGCGTCGCCGGGAGACCCCTGTCGGGGGTCTACTCCCTGGTCCGCGGGAACAGCCTGAAGCCCTCCCTGTGGATCGCCTGCCGGGACACGGGAGTGGCCTCCCTGGATCTGCGGGCCTGGTACCCGGTGGAGGACCCGGCGGGCCTGATGCAGGGCTCGGTGACGAGCCTGGAATTCGGTTCCCGGGGCCTGTGGGTGGGGAAGACCGACGGGCTCTTCCTGCTCCACGACGGGGTCGCCACCAAGGAGGCGGATCCCCTGGCCCCCCAGACCATCGTCAACGGCATCGTGGCGGAACCGGACGGGCGGGGCGGGGAGCGCCTCCTGGTGGGGACGGCCATGGGCATGCACGTGAAGGAGGGGGGGCGCTGGCAGGCCATCCACGACCCCGGGCTCGGCCCCGGAGGGGCGGTCTACACCTTCTGCCGCCAAGGGGAGGGGAGGCATCGGAGGCTGTGGGCGGGGGGAGAAACGGGGCTGAGCCTGCTGGAGGATGGGCGCTGGCGGGCCGTCCAGCCCGATCCGAAGTTCAAGACCCTCTGGGTCTACACCATGTGCGAGGAGCTCCGGTCCACCGGGGAGTCGATCCTGTGGGCGGGCACCCGCAACAACGGGGTCTACCGCCTGGGGAAGGAGGGGTGGTCGCGCCTTTCCCAGGCCGGGGGGCAGGACCTGACCTGGTGCAACGCCCTCTGCCTGAGCCGGAGCCCCGACGGGCGGACCTGGCTGTGGGGGGTCTTCGTGGGCCAGGGCTTGGGGCGCCTGGAGCTGGGCCGGGAGTCCGAGGGCTGGCGCCTGTGGGGGAGTTCGGAGCTGCCGGCCCTGCCCACCCTCTCCCTCTTCAACGTGGTCTGGGACGGGGAAGGGGCCCTCTACCTGGCCACGGCCCGGGGGGTGGCCCGCCTGAGGCTGGAGGAGGGGCCCCAGGGACCCCTTCCGGCCCGGGTGGAGGTATTCAACGAAGGGGACGGCCTGCCTTCGGAGGCCATGCCCTTCCACGGCTTCGCCCGGGACGCCCGGGGAAGGCTTTGGGCGGGGACCGAGCGGGGCCTGGCGGTGCTGGATCCCGCCCGGGAAGGGGTCCTCGAGGCTCCGCCGACCCCCCAGCTGGACCGGATCGAGATGGGCGGCCAAGGCCTGGGCCCCGTGGAGGATCTCCGGGTGGACTACCGCCAGAAGCGCTTCCGGGTGGAGTTCGTCCTGCCCCTCTTCCATCGCCGGGAGGACGCGCGCTTCCGTTCCCAGCTCGTGGGCTACGAGACCCAGCCCGGGCCCTGGCGCACGGAGGCCAATCGGGAATTCACGGGCCTGCCCCGGGGCCGCTACCAGCTGAAGGTGTGGGCCATGGACCACGCGGGGCGGGTCTCCCGGCCCCTGGTCTGGGATTTCCGGGTCCTCCCGGCCCCCTGGGCCACCTGGTGGGCCTGGTCCGCCTACGTCCTGGCGGCCCTGGGGCTGGTGCTGCTGGTGGTGCGCCTGCGCACGCGGGTCCTCCAGGCGGAGGCCAGGTCCCTGGAGGCCCTGGTGGCCGAGCGCACCGGGGACCTGGCCCGGGCCCGGGACAGCGCCGAGGCCGCCACCCGGGCCAAGACGGTCTTCCTGACCTCCATGTCCCACGAGATCCGAACCCCCCTCAACGCGGTGATCGGCTTCTCGGACCTGATGCGCCGGGACGCGAGCCTGAACGCCGCCCAGCGGGACAAGCTCGGGGTCATCCATCGCTCGGGCGAGATGCTTCTGCGCCTCATCAACGACATCCTGGACCTGAGCAAGATCGAAGCTGGGCGCATGGAGCTGCGCAGGGAGGGCCTCGATCTGCGGGCCCTGGTGGAGGAGCTCCTGCGCATGCTGGCCCTGCGGGCCCAGGAGAGGGGCGTCGGGCTGGAGCTGCGTTGGGATCCCCGGGTCCCGGCCTGGGGCTTCGGGGACGAGCAGAAGCTGCGCCAGGTGCTGCTGAACCTGCTGGGGAACGCCGTGAAGTTCACGGAGCGGGGATCGGTGGAGCTCTTCGTGGAGCCCGGCGAGGCGGGGTGGCTGCGCTTCCGGGTCCGGGACACGGGCCCGGGCATGGAGCCCCAGGAGGTGGCCCAGCTCTTCCAGGCCTTCGTGCAGACCTCCAGCGGCCGGCGCTCGGGCCAGGGCACGGGCCTGGGCCTGGCCATCCCCCATCGCTTCGTGGAGCTGATGGGGGGGGAGCTGCAGGTGGAGAGCCGCTCCGGGGAGGGCAGCGAGTTCCGCTTCTCCCTGCCCTGGGGGATCCAGGCCCCGGAGGAGCCGGCCCCTCGGGCCCTGCGCCGGCCCCTGGGCCTGGTTCCGGGCCAGGACCCCGGGCCCCTGCTGGTGGTGGACGACGATGCGGATTCCCTCGAGCTGCTGCTGCGCCTCCTGCGCTCCCTGGGCTTCCTGGTGGAGGGGGCCCGGGACGGGGCCGCGGCCCTGGGGTTGTGGCGGAGGGGGCTCCACGACGTCGTGCTGCTGGACCTGGCCCTGCCGGGCCTGGGAGGGGCGGAGGTGGCCCGGGCCATCCGGGCGGAGGCGGGGGACCAGCCCCCCCTTCTCATCGCGGTGACCGCCAACGTCCTGGGGCGGGCCCCGGAGGAGGCGGGCTTCGACGCCTGCCTGCCCAAGCCCCTGGAGGCCGGGGCCCTGGTGGGCCTGCTGGAGGCCCGGCGGGGGCTGCGCTTCCGCTGGGAGGGGGAAGCGGCCCCGGCGGCGCCCAAGGGGGGCTGCCCGCCGGACTTCCAGCGGGAATTCCGGGAAGCTTTGGTTCTGGGGGATTTCGGGGCCCTGGAGGCCCTCAACGAGCGGCTCCGGGGAAGGGCCCCGGACCTGGCGGAGCGGGTGGGCCCGGCCCTGAGGGCCTTTGACATCCAGGCCGTCGAGTCCATCCTTTTCCCATCCTGATGGAGGCGCCATGGAGGAGGCCACGTCCCCCCTCGCGGGATGGGAAGTGCTGGCGGTGGACGATACGCCGGCCAATCTCCAGGTGCTCGCCCAGGTGCTGACTTCCGAAGGGGCCCGGGTGCGGGTGGCCAAGGACGGGGAGGGGGCCCTGGCTTCGGCCCGGGCCAGGACCCCGGACCTCATCCTCCTGGACGTCCAGATGCCGGGCCTTTCGGGGCTGGAGGTGTGCCGCCTCCTGAAGGCCGATCCCGCCCTGGCGGCCGTCCCGGTGATCTTCCTTTCGGCAGCGGGCCTGACGGAGGACATCGTGCATGGCTTCGAAGCGGGGGCCGCGGACTACGTGACCAAGCCCTTCCGGGCCCAGGAGCTCATGGCCCGGGTGCGGCTGCACCTGGGCCTCACCCGGGCCCTGGCGGCGGAGCGGCGCCTGGTGGCGGAGCTGCAGGAGGCCCTCGGGCAGGTGAAGCTGCTTTCGGGCCTGGTCCCCATCTGCGGGGCCTGCAAGAAGATCCGCGACGACCACGGCTTCTGGCAGCAGATGGAGCGCTACATCGAATCCCATTCCGAGGCCCACTTCAGCCACGGCATCTGCCCGGAGTGCATGGAGTCCCTCTACCCGGAGATCGCCGAGCGCCTGAGGGCCAAGCGGGGCGCGGAGGGTTAGCGCACCGGCTGGGGGGTGGGCAGGGGGGGGAAGGTCCGCTCGTCCGAGGGCAGCACCTCGCCGTCCTTCACCAGGAGGTCCGCGGCCATGTCCTCCCCCCCGGGCTCCCCGTCCGTTCCCAGGCAGGCCAGGTAGTAGCCGTCCAGCTTGGTGTTGAAGCGCTGGGTGACGGTGCCGTGGCGGCCCGGGATGTCCTCGATGGGCAGGAGGACGTAGGGGCGGTAGAGGTAGGGATGGCCCCAGGGTGTCTCCGGGACCTGGTCCAGGTACTCGGGCACCAGGTCCGCGAGGCGTTCGGGGTATTCGCTCCGCTTGCCCTTGTAGCGGGTGAGGGCGTCCATGACCCGCTTGATGGAGACGCGCAGGACCCGCTGGCGGTCGTTGAGGTCCCGCTTGATGTTGAATTCGATGGAGACCAGGTCCTTCCGGGCCTGGAGGGCGTACTTGGAGTCCGGGAAGCGTCGGGCCAACTGCTCCAGCATGATCTTGGCCTCGGCGCCCTTGCCGTTGACGTTGAGCTTCAGGGCTTCCTGGTAGATCTGCTCGGGCAGGCGGGGGTCCTCGGACTGGCAGCCGGCAAAGAGCAGGACCAGGGCGGCGGGACCGAAGGCGCGGAGCTTCATGAAGGAAAGGTAGCAGGGCGGGAGGGCTCCCGCGAACGGGGTCCGGGCCGGTGCCTGTACCATGGAGCCAGGAGGCGGCATGCGGGATCGGCCCTGGCTCATCGGTATCGTCGGGGGATCCGGCAGCGGGAAGACCTCCATCGCCCAGGAGCTCATGCGGCGCATCCAGGCCTTGGGGATCAGCGGGCTGTTGCTGGACATGGACGCCTACTACGCCCCCCTGGAGGTGGTGCGGGCCCGCTTCGACGGCCGTCCCATCAACTGGGACCACCCCCACGCCTTCGACCTGGAGCTCATGGCGGCCCACCTCTCGGCCCTGCGGCGCAACGAGCCGGTGCGCAAGCCCACCTACGACTTCACGGTCTCGGACCGGGTGGGCTGGGAGGAGCCCCTGGCCCCGGCCCCGGTGGTGATCCTGGAGGGCCTGCTGATCTTCGCCCTGCCGGAGATCCGGGAGCAGCTGGACGTGCGGATCTTCGTGGATACGGACGCGGACGTCCGGCTCATCCGCCGCATCCACCGGGACGTGCGGGAGCGCGGCCGCACGGTGGAGAGCGTCATGGACCAGTACCTGGCCAGCGTGAGGCCCATGCACCTGGAATTCGTGGAGCCCAGCAAGCGCTGGGCGGACCTCATCGTGCCCACGGGGGTGGAGAACGAGCGGGCCCTGGAGCTGCTGACCCACCACATCCTCGGCCGCCTGGGCGGCACCACCCTCGAGGGCTAGGGCGTGGCGCGGGTGGTGGCCGAGCATCCCCCGGGGCTGGACCCCTCCCGTCCCTGGCGGGAGCTGGAGGTCCAGGAGCGGGGGGAGTCCCGGATCTTCCGCCAGATCCAGGCCCGGCGCCGCTCTCCGCACTCGGACCGGGAGCACGTCTTCACGCGCCTGGTGGGCCCGGACTGGGTGAACGTGGTGGCCTTCACGGAGGCCTTCGAGGTGCTGGCGGTGGAGCAGTTCCGCCATGGCATCGACGCGCCCACCCTGGAGATCCCCGGCGGGGGCTGCGATCCGGGGGAGGATCCCCGCCGGGCCGCCGAACGGGAGCTGGGGGAGGAGACGGGCCACGAAAGCGGCCACTGGACCTACCTGGGGGCCTGCACCCCCAACCCCGCCACCCAGACCAACCGTTGCCACACCTTCCTGGCCTTGGGCTGCCGTCCCCAAGGGGGCCTTCGCCTGGACCACGCCGAGGAGCTGCGGGTGTGGGCCTTCGCCTGGGGGGAATGGACGGAGCGGCTGCGCAGCGGAGAGGTCCACCACGCCCTGGTGCTCACGGCCTTCCTCAAGCTGCAGCTGTGGGAGGGGTGGGCGGACCTGAGCACGCGGCTGCCCTGAGCGGTGGGCCGGACCTGATAGGCTCGGGCATGGCCCTTCTCGATCTCGGGACCCTGGAAGCCGCCCAGGCGCGGATCCGCCCCCACGTGCGCCGGACGCCCCTGCTGGGCCTGGAGGTTCCCACCCCCGGCGGAATGCGCTCCGTGGTGGCGAAGCTGGAATGCCTCCAGGTGACGGGCTCCTTCAAGCCCCGGGGGGCCTTCAACGCCCTGCTGCAGGCGGAGATGGGGCACGTCGTGGCCTGCTCCGGAGGCAACCACGGCCTGGCGGTGGCCCACGCGGCCCGGGTGCTGGGTCGGCGCGCCACCATCTTCGTGCCCGGCAGCGCCGCCCGCGCCAAGGTGGAGGCCATGCTCCGCTGCGGCGCCGAGATCCGCCAGGTGGGGGACGTCCCCGCGGAGGCCTTCGCCGCCGCCGAGGCCATGGTGGCCGAGACGGGCCTGGCCCTGATCCATCCCTACGCGTCGCCGGAGGTCATCGCGGGCCAGGGGACCCTGGGCCTGGAGCTGCGGGAGCAGGTCCCCGAGGTGAGGCGCTGGCTGGTGGCCGTGGGAGGGGGCGGATTCCCGGCCGGCGTGGCCCTGGCCCTGGAGGGGGTGGCGGAGGTGGTGCCCGTGGAGCCCGAGGGCTGCCCGGGCCTCTTCGAGGCCCAGCGGGCCGGAAGGCCCGTGAACGTGAGGTCCGAGGGGCGGGCCCGCACCAGTTTGGGGGCCCCGCGCATCGGGGACCTGGCCTGGGAGCTGTTGAGGGATCGGGTGGGGCCCACGGCGCTGGTGACGGAGCAGGCCATCCGGGAGGCGGAGGCCTGGCTGTGGCGGGAGGCGCGGCTGGTGGCGGAGCGCGGCGGGGCCGTGGCCCTGGCGGCCCTCCTGAGCGGGGCCTGGATGCCGCCGGACCGGGAGCCCCTCGGGGTGGTGGTCTGCGGGGGCAACGCCGACGAGCTGCCGGCCTGAGCCCCCTCCGAGTGCGCCGGCACTGGTATATTCGAGGGTTCCGGGAGGATCGCGAAGGCCAGTGAATGCTCGTTCGACGTGGTGTCAAAGGTGGACATGGCGGAGGTGAAGACCGCGGTGGACCAGTCAATGAAGGAAAACGACCAGCGCTAGGACTTCAAGGGCTCCATTTCCAAGATCGAGATGCAGGGCGACGACAAGCTGGTGCTCACCAGCGACGACGAGATCAGGCTCAAGGCGGTGGTGGACGTGCTGCAGACCAAGCTCCACAAGCGGGGGGTCTCCATCCGCGCCATGGAATTCGGCAAGCTGGAGGCGGCCTCCAAAGGCAGCGTGCGCCAGGAGGTGAAGATCAACCAGGGCATCCCCACCGAGAAGGCCAAGAAGCTGGTGGCCCTCATCAAGGACAACAAGCTCAAGGTCCAGGGCTCCATCCAGGGCGAGCAGCTGCGGGTGACGGGCAAGGACAAGGACGCCCTGCAGGACGCCATCGCCCTCTTCAAGAAGGAGCAGGACAAGCTCAGCATCGACCTGCAGTTCACCAACTACCGGGGCTAGTGGTTTGAAACCGCGGATTCCGCCGATGACGCCGATGGAATCCGGCCAACCCTGATCTTCGTTTCTCGCTTTTTCAATCCGCGTAATCTGCGCAATCTGCGGTTCCAAGTTCAGTTATGTCCCGACTCGACCTCCTGAAATACTTCCTTCCCATCCGCTCCAAGCTGGACCTGGTGGAGGAGGAGCTGCAGCGCCTGCTGCGCAGCGACGTGGCCGTGGTGGAGAAGCTGGCGGCCCACGTGCGGGGCGGGCAGGGCAAGCGCCTGCGGCCGGCCCTGGTGCTGTTGGCCTCCCGCTTCGCCGGGGTCGCCAACGACGAGGACGTGCGCTTCGGCGCGGTCTTCGAGCTCATCCACACGGCCACCCTGGTGCACGACGACGTCATCGACCACGCCCAGCTCCGCCGCGGCAAGCCCACGCTGAATAGGCTCTGGGGCAACACGCTGACGGTGCTCTTCGGGGACCTGCTCTACCTCATCTCCATGCAGGAGGCCATCGCCGGCCGAAGCTGGCGGATGATGGAGATCCTGGCGGAGGTGACCACGCGCATGACCGAGGGGGAGCTAATCCAGAACGACGTGCTCTTCAAGCTCGACACCAGCCGCAAGGACTACTTCGATATCCAGGAGCGCAAGACGGCCCTGCTCTTCGGCGGCTGCACCGAGACCGCGGCGGTGCTCACGGGGCGTGGCCCCGGGGACTGCGCGGCCTTCCGGGCCTTCGGCCTGGGGGTGGGCCGAGCCTTCCAGCTGGTGGACGACCTGCTGGACTACACCGCCACCAGCGAGGAGCTGGGCAAGCCCGCCTTCAGCGATCTGCGGGAGGGCAAGCTCACCCTGCCCATGCTGACCCTCCTGGAGCGCGCCCCGGACGAGGTGCGCCCGCTGATCCGCACCATCTGGGACCGGGGCGAGGAAGTGCCCATCCCCGAAGTGGAGGAGGCGAAGCTCCGGGCCCTCATCGAGCGCCACGACGCCCTGGCGGAGACCCGGCGCCTGGCCCGGGAGGCCAGCGAGGGAGCCACGGCGGCCCTCGGCCCGGTGGACGGGGACAAGAAGACGAAGAAACTGCTGCTCGACATCCCCGCGGTCCTGCTGGATCGCAGCACGTAGGGCCGAAACCGCAGGTTCCGCAGACGACACGGATTAAAAAGATAAAAGGAGCTTTTTAATCTATCTGCCGATTGCAGGTCGGGATGAAAAGGATCGCGGCCCTCGTTTGGGGCCGCGATGGGGGGGTGTCCTGGTGACCAAGACTTCGCCTACATGTGGGCGATGAGGTTGTCCCCGAATTCGGAGCACTTGATCTCCGTGCCCCCTTCCATCAGGCGGGCGAAGTCGTAGGTCGCGACCATGGGGGTCGCAGAGCAGGCGCAGCCTGCGGAGCGGGGCCCCCCAGGGAGCGAATCAGGTGACCAAGACTTCGCCTACATGTGGGCGATGAGGTTGTCCCCGAATTCGGAGCACTTGATCTCCGTGCCCCCTTCCATCAGGCGGGCGAAGTCGTAGGTC
>CAYSXG010000098.1:0-8859 GCA_964434895.1 uncultured Solibacteraceae bacterium
GGCCCGCACGGGCCGGCGGTACGGGAACGTCGAAAGGGCGCCGGCCACGCTCGATAAGCTCGGGTATGCACACGCCGGTGATCGCCTTGGACAGGCTGGCAAAAGGGACCGACGCGCCCGGCCTCACTACGCCGGCCACGGCCTCCCGCACCACGCGGCCCCCCTGCAGGACGACGAGGCCGCCCGACCGCTTGTCCTGCCTGGCCATCCAGTCTCGCCAGGCCTGCTCGATGCCGTCGACCGATTGCGGTCCGCGCTGCGCTTCCGCCGACCTAGTGACGACCAGCAAGGCCGCCACGAACAGGACGACGAGGCGGATGCGATGGAGGCTGCGTCGCGGTCGGGCCATGCGGTCGGTCATCTCCGGCGGGCGGGGCCGCCAACGTGGGTCGTGCCGAGCATTCGTGCTAAGGGGAGATCATGAACGTCGAGCTGGTCAAAGAAAATCGCTTCGAGGCCGCCCACCGCCTGCCCAACGTACCGGCCGGCCACAAATGCGCCAGGCCCCCAGGTCCCCGCGGCCGATTTCGAGGACCCGCTTCAGCACGGCCTGTGCCGCATCCAGGTGGGCCTTGCTTTCCGACCCGTGGTCGTACCACATGGCCAGTCGGCGGTACTGGTCGAGGTGGAGGGCGGCCTTGAGCTTCAGCAGTTCGGCGGCCAGGGGCTCCTGGGCCAGGGCCCGGTCCAGCTCCGCGATGGCCTCCTCCGTTCGTTCGAGGGAGCCGAGGACGAGGGCCTGCCGGTAGGCCTGCTCCCAGGGGGCTCCCCCCGTGGCCTGGGCCAGGTAGGCCAGGGCCGGGTCCCGGAAGGCCCGGTGGATCTTGTCGGGCAGGGCGGCGCGGCGTTTGGGGTCCGGCTCCTGATGGGCCTCTTCGATCTTCTGCCGGTGCACCTGAAGCAGGGCGAGGCCCAGGGCCTCGGCCACCTCGGGAGTCCGGTAGCCTTCCTGCCAGGCCGCTTCGAGATCCTTCCGGGCCTCCTCGTACTGCTGGAGGGCCATGTGGGCCCTGCCTTCCACGAAGCGCAGGGGCCCCCGGGCCAGGCCGCCGTAGGGCCGGGCCAGCCGCGCGACGTCGGCCAGCACCCCCTGGATCTTGGCCCGGTCCGAACGCAGATCGTGGGGGGGCAGCAGCCGGGCGGTGCCGGCCAGGCCGTCCACCCGCAACAGGGACGAGGAGATCCGGGTGTTCAACTCGTTCTGCCGCCGGGACCGGAGCAGGAGCAGGCCCATCCAGGCGCCGAAGGTGACGATGACGTAGCCCAGGGCCAGGGTGCTGCGGAAGGCCAGGGGATTGCGGCGGAGCCGGCGCAGGGCCTTGCCCAGGCGCTCGAGCGGATAGACGGGGCGGGCCAGGATGGGCTGGCTGTGCAGCCAGCGTTCCAGCTCCTCGGCGAAGTGGAGGGCCGAGGGATAGCGCCGGTTCGGATCCTTCTCCAGGCTCTTGAGGGCGATGGTTTCCAGGTCCCGGGTGCGGTCCGTGCGTGTGGCCGTCAGCGGAGGGGCCTCTTCGTAGAGCAGGCGGCGGAGGACTTCGGCATCTCCCTGGCCATCCGGACCCACGAAGGGGGGATGCCCGGCCTGGAAGGTGTAGAGCATGGCCCCGAGGGCGTGCACGTCGGTGCGCTCGTCGAGGGGGGCGCGGCTATCGGCCTGTTCCGGGGCCATGTAGGCCAGGGTTCCCATGAGCTTGGTCGTGACCTGGGAGGTGCTGCGGTACCGGGCCAGCCCGAAGTCCACCAAGTAGGGTTTGAGCTGCTGATCCTGGCGCTCCACGAGGATGTTGGCGGGTTTGAGGTCGCGGTGCACGAGGCCCTGTTCGTGGGCTTCGTGCAGGGCCCGGGCGACCTTGGCCAGGATCATGACCCGCGCTTCCAGGTCCAGGTGGTCGAGGCGGTCCAGGGTGACGCCGTCGATGAACTGCATGGCGATGTAGGGCGACCCCTGGAATTCCCCCGTCTCGTAGACCTTGACGATGTTCTCGTGGTCGAGGCCGGCCTGGATCTGGGCCTCCAGAGAGAGGCGGTGGGCCAGGGCGGGATCGTCGTAGCGAAGAAATTTCAGGGCGACGACGCGCTTGAGGTTGGAGTCCCGAGCCTTGAACACCAGCCCCATGCCGCCTTCGCCCTGCAGGCCGAGGATCTCGTAGCGCTCCCAGTGCTCCCAGCCCACGGGGAGGAGCCTCGGGGCCAGGACCTGGAAGTCGCCGGCCGCCTCCGGGGGGCCGAACAGGCTGTCGCCGGGGTTCGGGGTCGCGCTCACGCCGGTCGGTCCACCCGCCCGAAGCCCTCCCTTTTCCGAACCGGAAGGGGGTTTCCGTATTCCCGCCGGAGCAGGGGGTTCTCGGTGAGGAGGGCCTCGGCCTTGGACCTGGCCTCGGCGGCCGCCGGGCCGGAGAGGCTTGAACCCAGGCCCAGGAGCAACCTTGCTTTAAGTCCTGGCACGGTCAAGTCCTCCCAGTAGGGCCGGATCTTTTCGTGATCCGCCAACTCTTGGAGGGCCAGACGCCACTCCGCGGTCGCCGGTTGTCCGAGGGCTCCGGCGCGAAGGGCCAGGACCTCGTGCCGGCGGGCGGAGTACCAGGACTGGCCCTGCGGGTCCACCTTGCGAAGCCGGTCCAGAAGCGCCTGGACGGAAGCCAATAGCGTCCGGGTCTCCGAAAGATCGGCTGGAAACCGGCGTGCCCATTCCAGCAGGACGTCCAGCTGGTATTGAATCGCGTAGTGGTCCTTCGGGCCGAACTCAGCCCCCTTGCGCAGGCTCGATAGGGCCTCCCGGAAGGAGGGCCGGGGATCCTTTCCATCCTCGCCCAGGGTGCCGTAGGCGGCCTGGCACCAGCCGAGGCAGGCCCAGCCGAGACTCCAGTCCGGCCGAATGGCCAGGGAGCGCCGCAGCAGGGTGATGGCGGTTTCGAGGTCCCCGCGCCAGGCCTGGCCCGCCTGCCAATGACGCTGGGCCCGATAGCGGTAGGCGACGGCGAGATTGAGCAATAGGGTCTCGTTGCCGGGGGATTCGGCGATGAGGCGGTTCCCGGTGGCGATGGCATCCTCCAGATCCGCCAGGGGGTCTCCGCCGCGGGCGGAGGCGCAGATGGCGCTTTGGATCTTGCTCATCAACAGCAGGCTCCTGCCTCCGGCGACGTCGGGGGCCGACCGCAGCAGCTGTTCGGCCAGGTCGGCCGTGGCGTGAAATCGCTCGCGCACGTCCTCGCCGCGGTTGAAACCGCTGAAGGCGCGATGGATGCTCACCTCGACCAGCAGGCGGAGCGCCTCGGCGTTGCCGGGCTCCGCGGCCACCACCTGGCGCAGATCCTTTTCCGCCGCTTCCAGGTCCTGGAGGCCGCCCCGGAGATGGGCGATCTCGTTGCGGCCGATCTCGCATCGGATTCGGCCCGAGTCCAGCAGGAATTTGGTGTCGCCGGGAGCGAGCCGGAGGGCAACCTCCATGGCTCGGAGCGCCTCCTGGTAGGCGGGCAGGGGGTCCTGGCTGCGGGATTCCAACGCGTGGCCCCAAATCCGGGCCAGATGGGCCCGGCGCCAGGGGACCCGGCCATCGGAGGGATCCAGGGCCCGGGCGCCGTCCACCAGGCTGAGGCCGAGGCGGTAGGCGGCCTCGGCGTCGATGCCGGAGGTGTAGTGGCTGAGGTGAATGCGTTCCGTTTGTATGGCGGCGAGATCGAGCCAGGATTCCAGGTCGCTGCGGCCGATCTCGAGGGCCCGTTTCAATACGGCCTGCGCCGCGTCCAGGTGGGCCTTTCCTTCCGTCCAGTGGTCATTCTTTTTGGTCAATTAATGGTACTGGTCGAAGTGGAGGTCGGCCTTGAGCTTCAGCAGTTCGGCGGCCAGGGGCTCCTGGGCCAGGGCCCGGTCCAGCTCCGCGATGGCCTCCTCCGTTCGTTCGAGGGAGCCGAGGACGAGGGCCTGCCGGTAGGCCTGCTCCCAGGGGGCTCCCCCCGTGGCCTGGGCCAGGTAGGCCAGGGCCGGGTCCCGGAAGGCCCGGTGGATCTTGTCGGGCAGGGCGGCGCGGCGTTTGGGGTCCGGCTCCTGATGGGCCTCTTCGATCTTCTGCCGGTGCACCTGAAGCAGGGCGAGGCCCAGGGCCTCGGCCACCTCGGGAGTCCGGTAGCCTTCCTGCCAGGCCGCTTCGAGATCCTTCCGGGCCTCCTCGTACTGCTGGAGGGCCATGTGGGCCCTGCCTTCCACGAAGCGCAGGGGCCCCCGGGCCAGGCCGCCGTAGGGCCGGGCCAGCCGCGCGACGTCGGCCAGCACCCCCTGGATCTTGGCCCGGTCCGAACGCAGATCGTGGGGGGGCAGCAGCCGGGCGGTGCCGGCCAGGCCGTCCACCCGCAACAGGGACGAGGAGATCCGGGTGTTCAACTCGTTCTGCCGCCGGGACCGGAGCAGGAGCAGGCCCATCCAGGCGCCGAAGGTGACGATGACGTAGCCCAGGGCCAGGGTGCTGCGGAAGGCCAGGGGATTGCGGCGGAGCCGGCGCAGGGCCTTGCCCAGGCGCTCGAGCGGATAGACGGGGCGGGCCAGGATGGGCTGGCTGTGCAGCCAGCGTTCCAGCTCCTCGGCGAAGTGGAGGGCCGAGGGATAGCGCCGGTTCGGATCCTTCTCCAGGCTCTTGAGGGCGATGGTTTCCAGGTCCCGGGTGCGGTCCGTGCGTGTGGCCGTCAGCGGAGGGGCCTCTTCGTAGAGCAGGCGGCGGAGGACTTCGGCATCTCCCTGGCCATCCGGACCCACGAAGGGGGGATGCCCGGCCTGGAAGGTGTAGAGCATGGCCCCGAGGGCGTGCACGTCGGTGCGCTCGTCGAGGGGGGCGCGGCTATCGGCCTGTTCCGGGGCCATGTAGGCCAGGGTTCCCATGAGCTTGGTCGTGACCTGGGAGGTGCTGCGGTACCGGGCCAGCCCGAAGTCCACCAAGTAGGGTTTGAGCTGCTGATCCTGGCGCTCCACGAGGATGTTGGCGGGTTTGAGGTCGCGGTGCACGAGGCCCTGTTCGTGGGCTTCGTGCAGGGCCCGGGCGACCTTGGCCAGGATCATGACCCGCGCTTCCAGGTCCAGGTGGTCGAGGCGGTCCAGGGTGACGCCGTCGATGAACTGCATGGCGATGTAGGGCGACCCCTGGAATTCCCCCGTCTCGTAGACCTTGACGATGTTCTCGTGGTCGAGGCCGGCCTGGATCTGGGCCTCCAGAGAGAGGCGGTGGGCCAGGGCGGGATCGTCGTAGCGAAGAAATTTCAGGGCGACGACGCGCTTGAGGTTGGAGTCCCGAGCCTTGAACACCAGCCCCATGCCGCCTTCGCCCTGCAGGCCGAGGATCTCGTAGCGCTCCCAGTGCTCCCAGCCCACGGGGAGGAGCCTCGGGGCCAGGACCTGGAAGTCGCCGGCCGCCTCCGGGGGGCCGAACAGGCTGTCGCCGGGGTTCGGGGTCGTATTCATGCGGGGCGCTTCCAGGGGAGGTGCAGGCCCTGGTGAAGTTCCGGGTCCACGAGGGCCACCGGGTTCCTGAGGGCCCCGCGGATCACACCGATATCTCCGTGGCGACCTCTGCCAGTCGGCAGGCGATTTCCCGCAAGGCCACCGGGTCGTGGGCGGCGTAGCCGAGGCGGAGCCCAGCCTGGACGGGCTGTCCCGGGAAGGTGAACTTGGTCGCCGAACCCAGGAGCACCCGGCGCGACAGGGCGCCTTCGCACCAGAGATCGGGGTGGCCGCGGGCAGGCCGCAGCCACAGGGCCATCCCGCCGGTGGGGGAGGCAAAGGAGACCCTGTCGCCCAGGGCCTTGCCCAGGGATTCGACGATGCAGTCGCGCCGTTCGAGGCAGGCCCGGCGAAGGCGAAGGAGGTGGCGGTTCAATTCGCCTTCGCGAATCAGGTCCGCCATGGCCAGTTCAAGCACCTGGTCTCCGTGGTGGTCGACGACCTGTCGATGTTCGCTCAGGGCCTGGATCAGGGCTTGGGGCCCGTGGATGAAGGCGAGCCTCATTCCGGGCGCGAACAGCTTGGACAACGGTGCCCCCGTGGATACACCACCGAGGCGGGTCTTGGGCGGCCAGGGGCAGCGTCGGGGGCCCTTCGAAGTGCAGCTCGGCCTCATCATCGTGCTCGAGAATCGCGAGGTGATGTCGGCGGGCAAGGTCCATCAACCGCCCGCGGCGCTCCGGACTTAGAACGGCGGTGGTCGGATACTGGCGCTGGGGCGTGAGGTAGACCAGCCGCAAGCGCGTCCGGGTCGCGGCCTGCTCGAGGGCGTCGATATCGACACCGTGGGCGTCGACCGGAAGGGGGATGAGCTTGGCTCCCGCCTCCTGGAACGAGGACCAGATCTCCTTGCGGCCCACGGCTTCGACCGCGACCGCATCCCCGTCCTGCAGCAGGGTGCGGGCCAGCAGGTAGAACGCCAACTGCCCGCCGCTGGTGATCTGCAAGGAGGCCTGCGTGGAGGCGATGGAACGCGTGGAGGCGAGCATGGCGGCTAGGCTCTCGCGCAGCCGTGGATGTCCCTGGGGATCGCCTTCGCGCAGGCTCAGGCTGCCACCCGCCCGCAGGGCTCGATGGTAGGCCTGGGAGAGGGCCGCCATGGGCAGAAGTCGCAGATCCGGTACACCGGTTCCGGCTTGAAACAGATCCGGAGCCGGCGACCTCCGGGGCAGGGTCGGCGCCAGCGTCCGCGTGGGGATCGGGAAGCCGGGCCCGGAGGGCAGAGAGGGTAGGGGCGGGGCTTCCTGCGCGGGCGGTCGCTCGACGAAGGTGCCCCCACCATGCCGGGTGGAGATCCACCCCTCCAGGGCCAGTTCGCGGTAGGCCTCCGCGATGGTCTGTCGATTGACCTCCAGCTGTTCCGCCAAGGTGCGTTGGCCGGGAAGGGGGTCGCCCGTTTTCAGGCGTCCCTCGCGGATGGCCTGGGCGATGCCACGCGCCACCTGCCGGTACAGCGGGGTGCGGGATTCCGTGTCGAGTCGGAGGGTGAAGGTCCAGGTGCGCATGGTGGACGGGGAGCCATTATAGGAAGTGGCCGGGTTGGAGCGAAGCCAGAAACCTATCCTATCGGTTGGGAGATCCAAAATTCTGCCTTGAGGCCACCATGCTGATTCGGAACAACGCCATCGAACCCGAGCACGTCGAAGTGCCTCTCGTGCTCCCTCGGGCCCTGCTCGCCCTGTACCGGGAGCTTGCAGAGGATTCCGGCGTCATTCTGCAGGAGGCTCTGGTCCAGGGCCTGCGGTTCGCCATCCGCAGCCGCAGGACCCGTCCCCCAGGCCATCCCACGAAGCCCGCCCGACTGGAACGAGGCCCGTCGTGTTCGAGCACGGGGCCACAAGCGTGAGCGGCCGCCCCGGAGAAGGAGGGCGGGAAGCGCCGCCTGTGCGCCGGCCGACGTCGAGACCGTCGGGGACCAGACCGTGGCGCGGAGGGGCGATCCCCATGGGGCCGCACACCTAGCCGAATCGGGCCCGTGTTCACCACGTCGTCGTCCGGGAGTGGCCTGGTGGTCTTTGCCAAAGTGGCCGGCCTCGGGCCGATGGCCCATAGGATCCTGCACCTGTGAGGCGTTCCGTCCCTTTCGGGCCGCCCCGACTGAAGGGAGCGTTCCGCATCGGGTCCTCCGATGGCCTCCAGAACCCGTTGCTAGGTGACCTACCCATCCCCGGATACGCGGGGACCGACATCGAAAGGCCCGCGCCATGATGGAACGAATCCGGGAGCTGTTGGAGGGGGGCGACCGCAAGGTGATCTTCGCCGCAGCCGCCTTTCTGGCCTTGGTCCTGCTGTTCATGCCCGTGTCGCCGAGGATCGAGGCCGCTGGACAGGTCCGGCCGCGGGAGCGGGACCTGACGGTGGTGAGCGTGCCCACCGCCGGGTACGTCCGCTACGTCAACTTTCATCCGGGTGCCCGGGTCCGGAAGGGCGAGGTGCTCTTCAGGTACGCCCTCCGCCGCTTCCCCACCGACGAGCTTCCGGAAGACCAGGCGGCCTCGGGCATCTGGCAGTCCTTCAGCGCCGACGAGCGGAAGCTGCGGGAGGGCCAGCAACGCGAGCTGATGGATGCGGCCAAGGATTCCGCCTTTTACGCCGAGCAGCTCAAGCAGGTGAAGGCGGACCTGGCCAAGGACAACAGCGGACGGAACAAGGCCCGCGTGGAGGCGGCCCAGCGGGACTACGATGTCGCGAAGAATCACGAGGTGGAGATCGGCGCTAAGTACCGCGGCCAGTTCAAGGAATTGGAGCTCCAACGCGACGGCCGGCTCGACCGCTTGCCCGCGGGCCAGACCAACCCTTCCCCAGACGCCGACGAACGGTACGTGTTGGCCGAGGACGACGGCGTGGTCTGGTCCATTTCCATCCGATCCGGCGAGCGATTGCGTGAGGGCCAAGCCTGTTTTGAACTGATTCAAGAACCCGACGCCGTGGAGGTGCGGGTGCCCCTACCCCCGAAGGTGCTCGCCCAGCTCGGCCCCGCCACCCAGGCCGAACTCCGATTTTCGGGATGGCCCCTCGCGCCCTTCCGCGGCCGTTTCGCCCGCCTGGTCCCTGCGGACCCCGTGGCGTCTGGAGCCAGCTCCCAACCTTGCGCCGCCTTCGATATCCAGGGCCCCCTCTTCAAGGCGCTGGGCCCCCAGACGCCCTGCAAAGTGACCGTGATCCTGCCCAGGAAGGCGTGGCTGTTGCAGCTGTTCGGCTGACGGTCGTAGCCGAGGTCATGATCCGCTTCAAAAGTGGATGGCGCCGCGTCTTCAAAGTGGATGAAGGACGGAAAGGGGGCGGGGGCATCCTGATGGTTCACGCACCGTCCCCTTGAACGCCACCTCCCTCGATGGGCGACGGGGCGGCCCTTTCCTTGAATGGAGCACCCAT
>CAYSXG010000099.1:0-8851 GCA_964434895.1 uncultured Solibacteraceae bacterium
GGGCTGCTCCCGGTACCCGCAGTGCCGGTACCGCCAGGCGGTGCTCCCCGGCGGTTCGCTGGGGACCCCGTCCCAAACAACCAGGGGGACCAGGTCCGTGTGGAGCTGCTGGGCCCGGATCTTCGCGAGGCCCAGCAGCAGGAGGTTGGCGTACTGGAAGGGCACGCTGCCGGCGTCCAGGCGCTGGGGGGAGGCCACGATGGACCAGCGGGCGCTGGAGACCGCCAGCTCGAAGCGGGAGGTCCAGTCCCCGTCCTCCCGGATGGCCACGCTGTCGGTCAGGAACTCCTCCCGGCCGTAGGGCAGCACCACGTGGGCCTCGCCCCCCCGGGCCATCATGGCCTCGTGGAAAAGCAGGGCCGAGCCGCAGGAGGCGCTGGCGAAGCCCGAGCCCGCCCCGATGCGGGCCAGGCGGGTCTGGATCTCCTCGGCCACGGCGGCCTCCAGGCCCGGGGGGAACCTCGGCGTGCGCCGGTCCGGGAAGTCCACCATGTGGCCGTTGAAGACCACCACCCGCGGCACGGGAAAGAGGGCCTCCACCTCCTGGGTGGGGCGGCCCTGGTGGCGGAGGATCTCCAGGGCCTGGTGCCGGACCTCCGCCAGGTCCCCCAAGCGCCCGAGGCCCTGCTCCGCCAGCTCCGCGTAGTAGGCCGTGGACTCCCGGAGCCGTCCCTGGAGCAGGGCGGACTGGGCCAGGACGGCCATGACCCAGAAGGGGTCCTTTCCCTCGTCGGCGAGGGCGGCGTGCATGGCGCGGCACTGGGTCTCCACCACCGAGGCCAGGTCCGTGGCCTCCTCCCGCCGGTCCAGGAGGTAGGCCAGGGTCGCCACGTGGATGCCGCTCCACATGCCCCCGTTGGCGCGGTAGGCCTCGCCGTAGAGGTCGCAGGCCAGTTCCAGGTGGTCGTGGCGGCGGCGGGGGTCCCGGGTCTGGCCCGCCAGATCCCGATGGGCCCGGGCCAGGGGGGCCAGGGTGCCCTGGTCCCGGCAGCCCTCCTCCTGGAGCAGGTCCTCCAGCAATTCCAAAGCCTGGCGCGGGGCCCCGCTGCGGATGAGGGCCAGGGCCTGGAGCTGGCGCAGGGAGGTGTCCTCCGGGAACTCCTGGAGCCCGGCCTTGGCGAGGTCGTAGGCCAGCAGGGGCTCTCCCTGCTTCAGGAAGGCCTCGCAGCGATCGCGGATCTCCTGGATGTCCGATCCCGGCCCCCGGGGGGCCTGGATCCGGTAGCCCCTGCGGGAGAGGTCCTCCAGGTGCTCCAGGGCCGCGGCCCGCTCGTAGCCCTTGAAGAGCTCCGGCAGCTCGTCGTAGGGGACGGGGTTGGCCCGCACCTGCCAGATCTCGTCGGGATGCTTGCGCAGGATGGTGCGGTGCACCTGGCTCGCCAGGATCTCGAGCAGCTCCTGCAGGCTGCTGCCGGAGTGGGTCTCGAAGGGCGAGACGAAGGGCTTGTCTGGCACGAAGGGGCTCCCGGGCGTCCCAGCGTTATCGGCGCTCGGATCGGGGATCCCCACTTCTGGCGGCCCCGGGCCGTCCTCAGGCGTTGTACCAGGTCTTGAAGGCCCGCCAGCCGGCCTTGGCCGTGGATTCGGCCACGTGGGAGGCCTTCACGAAGGCCGCCAGGGCCTCCCGGGGCATCTCCTCCGGATGGATCGCCAGGGGGGAGCGGGCGGCGTCCGCGTCCAGGGGGGGCAGGCCGGAAGCGTCCACCGGAGCCAGGGCCCCAGGGCCCCGGTCGCGGCGGAAGGCCGCGGCCCTTTCCAGACCTCCGGTCCGGATGAAGCGCAGGATTTCGGGGAGCTTGTCGCGGTCGAACCAGAAGCCGTGGGCCCGGCATTCGTCCAGGACGATGCCGGAGATCTGGCCGTAGGCCCGGCGGTTCATCCAGGCTCGGCAGGTGGGGCATTTCCGGTAGCGCACCGACGCGGGGTTCTCGACGGCCACGCGCGGCGGGGCCGTCCGCTCCGAAAGGTCCTCCGCCGCGACGAGGCTGCGATGGGTCTCGGCCTCCTCCCCCAGGCGCTCGAAGGCCTCCCGGCCCAGCCAGAGCCCCCCGCACTCGAGGCATTCCAGGACCTCCGTCTCCCCCAGGACGGTGCGGTGCAGCCCCGACTCGCAGCCCGGGCAGGGCCTGCCGTCGGGCAGGGGGGCCGGCTCCGAGGCGGCCTTGGGGAGATCCCGGCCGCAGTGGGCGCAGTGGTCGTTCGAGGCGGTGTTGAGCCCGAAGCAGCCGGGGCAGAGGCGGACCTGGAGATGGGACCCGCAGTAGGAGCAGGTGAGGGCGTCGGCCTCGACGGCCGCCCCGCAGTCCGGGCAATGCAGAGATGCCGCGTCCATCGCGCCTCCTCGGGCCGCCCAGTGTACCGGCCCGCGCCTAGGCGGACCCGCCGTCGGGACGGGGCTTGGAGGCCCTTCGGAGGCTGGCGATGCCGAGAACGAAGAAGGTCGCCCCGAGCCCGGAGAAGGCCGGCTGGCGGCCCAGGATGGCGACGAGGAAGAAGGCCGCGCCCGCGCCCATCATCAGGCGTCCCCCGAGCTTGGCGTGCGGTGCGTTTTTCACGAGGTCCTCCCGAAGTCGCTTCGACGAGGGTCCAGGTTGGGGCCAAAAGGCGCGCACGGGGCGGGCCTTCGCCGAGCGGAAGGCGGGGCGGGGCCATCGGTGGAGGGGGCCCGCCCATCCGGGCGCCCCCGCGGCCCATTCCCAAGTCCCTGCGCGGGGACGCCGAGAGGATGAACGGCGGCCGCCCGCCGGGGAGCGAGGTCCCATGAAGCCCGCTGGTCCATGCCGAAGGGGGCGACGAGCCTGGATCCTGGCCCTGCTCCTGGCCTGGCTTCCGGTCTGGGGGCTCCCCGGCTTCGCGGCTCCCTCCCCCGCCGGCGAGGGCCGCCTCCTCGGGGGGAGCTGGAAATTCCACACCGGCGACGATCCCGCCTGGGCGGACCCGGCCTTCGACGACGGCGCCTGGGGACGGATCGCCTCGGATCGGCCCTGGGGGGCCCAGGGATTCCGCGGCTACGGGGGCTGGGCCTGGTACCGGCTGGAGGTGCCCGCCCCGGAGGGGGAGGCGGCCGTGGCCTTCGGAGTGGCGCCTCATTGCGCCTTCGAAGCCTACGCGGGAGGGAAGTTGCTGGGCCGCTCCGGCTCCTTCGCCCCGGCCCCGGAGATCCCCGTGCTGCCCCAGCTCCAGGTATTCAGGATCCCCCCCGAGGCCCCCCGTGGGGGTCGCCTGACCCTGGCCCTGCGGGTGTGGTTCCCTCCGAAGTTGGCCGCCCTCTTTCCGGGGGAGGGGGGCTTCCAGGGGGAGGCCGGCGAAGTTGGGCCCCCGGCCCGGGTGGCCGAGCACGCCGCGGCCCGGAGCGAGTCCCTCCGCCTGCGCCACCTGGAGCAGCGGCTGCACCTGGTGATGCTCCTGGTCGTCTTCCTCGGGGCCGGCCTCTTCCACATCCAGATCTACCTGCTCCGGCGCCAGATCCGGGAGTACCTCTGGTACGGCCTCCTGAACCTGGCCTTCGCGGCGTCCGTGTTCCTGGATACGCCTTGGGGGGAGGGGCTGTCGGCCAACCAGCTCACCCGCTTGAAGGTGGCGAGTATCGCCCACCACCTGTCCCTGGTGTTCGGGATCCAGTTCATGTGGCCCCTTCTGGGCCGCCCCATCGGCCCGCTCCTTCGCTTCTACCGCAGCTCCCACGTTGGGCTGGCCTGTTTGGTGCTGCTGGCGCCGGACCCCTGGCTGCAGGCCCTGCGCTATCGGCAGGTGGACCTCTTCTGGAGCGCCCCCTTCTTCCTGGCCTTCGTGGGGCTCCCCCTGCGGGAGGCCTGGCGGGGCAATCCGGAGGCCCGCATCATCGCGGGCGGCGTGGGCCTCCTGGGGATCGGCGCCGGCCTGCCCAGCCTGGTGGGGATGCTGGGGGGAGGCCGGCACAGCCTGGGCTTCCAGACACTCAACTACCTGGGCTTCCTGGCCTTCGTCGGGGCCATGGCCTTCTCCCTCTCCAACCGCTTCGTCCGCGCCGTCCAGGGTCTGGAGGTCCTCAACCGGGACCTGGAATCCAAGGTGGCCCAGCGCACCACGGCCCTCGAGGAGGCCCAGGTCCGGCTCGCTTCCCTCCAGGCCTCCGCTTCGCGGGCCCTCCTGGATATCCCGGCCTGGGCGGGCCGCATGGCCCAGGAACTGGCCCCCTCGATCCGGGCGGCGGGCATCGAGGCCTGGAGCCTGCGGGAAGGGCGGCTGGACCCCCTCAGCTCCCAGACGGCCGCCCCGCCGGACCTGGCCCGCCTCCAGGACCTGCCTGAGGGCTTGGCGGAGGGGGCCGAGGCCTTGGTGCCCGTGCGGGGCCTCACCGGCGATCTGCGAGGGGTCCTGGTGGTGCGCGGCCGGCCCGGGCCCTGGGAGGAGGGCGAACGCCGGCTCATCACGACCTTCGCCCACCACCTGGGCGGCGCCCTGGACCTCCAGGTCCTGCGCCTGGAACTGGCGCGTTCCGAGGCCCGCCGTGCGGCCACGCGCCAGGACATGCTGGATCGGGGCATCGCCCTCCTCCAGGTCTGTCCCCGCTGCCGCCGCTGCTACACCCACGAGGTGCTCTTCTGCGACGCCGACGGGGCGATGCTGGAGGCGCCTCACCTGCTGCCCTACCGGCTCCTGGCGCGCTACCGCTTCATCCGGGTGCTGGGGGAGGGGGCCATGGGCTGGGTGCTGGAGGCCCTGGACGAGCGGCTGGAGCGGGAGGTGGCCGTGAAGCTGCTCCACCCCCACCACTTCAACAACCCGGAGGTGCGTTTGCGCTTCGAGCAGGAGGCGAGGACCCTCGCCCAGATCCAGCACCCCGGCGTCATCGGCATCTTCGATAGCGGGGAACTGGAGGACGGACACCTCTTCCTGGTCACGGAGCGCCTGCGGGGCTCCACCCTCGGGGGCCTCCTGCGGGCCTGGGGGCCCGGCACCCCCGCCCAGGTGGCGGAGCTGCTGCGCCAGGCCTCCGCGGCTCTCGGGGCGGCCCACGGGGCGGGGCTCGTCCACCGGGATATCAAGCCTGAGAACATCTTCGCGATGGAGGCCAAGGAGGGGCTCAGCTTCAAGGTGCTGGACTTCGGCCTCGCCAAGCCCATGGACCTGGAGGCCAGCTTCACCCATACCGGGATGGTGGTGGGGACCCCGGCCTACATGTCCCCGGAGCAGCTCCTGGGGCGGCGGCTGGACGGGCGGAGCGACCTCTACTCCCTGGCCGCCGTGGGCTTCGAGGCGCTGACGGGCCGCCGGGTGGTCCACGCCCAGGCCCTCGCCGATATCTGCGTGGAGCTGGTGCAGGGGGAGATCCCTCGGGTGTCGGCTTTCCTGGGAGGGGTTCCCCCGGAGGTGGACGCCGCCTTCGCCCAGGCCCTGGCCAAGTCCCCGGAGGGCCGTCCCGCCACCGTGGAGCCCTGGGCCGAAGGCCTCCAGGAGTCGCTCCGGGCCCTCCCCGCCTCCCGGGAGGGCTGGTCCCTGGAGGGCCTGGGAACCGAATCCACCGAAGGCGCGAACATCCCTACCCGCGCCCTGGACCCCACCCGCCCGGGGACGCAGGGGTTCGGAGGTAGGGGCTGATCGTGAAGTTCCGTCCAAAAAAGAAAATTCACCACAGAGCCACAGACGACACGGAGACCGCAGGGAGATGCGACGCCTCGGCATCTGCACGAGCCGGCTTCACGGGGAATGGAGCGCCATGGGCTGCGGGCATCCCATGAAATCCGGGAGCAGGCGGGCCGAACGCGTAAGCGCGAGGCGGCTCGTCCGTTCCCGGGTTTCCCGCGATCTTTATTGAATGCAATTAAGGATGAGGGGCCCCTCAGCGGGCCAGGATCTGGAAATCATCGAGGTTGAAGCGGTTCGTCCCGCCGGCGGTCTTGCGCACTTCGAAGCGGACGCGGCCGGCGATGTCCAGGGGGAAGACGGCCTGGGCCAGGGTGGCGGAGGAGGTGGTCACGGCAGGGCCCGCGAGGGCCCAGGTGGCGCCGCCGTCCGTGGAGGCCCACAGCTCCCAGGTGGAGGGGGCGTCGGATCCGTAGCGGGCGTGGCTGAGCGCGACGGAGCTGGCCCCGCCGGGCCAGTCGAAGGCCATGGTCAGCTTGCCGTTCCGCATGCGCACGCTCTGCAGGCCGTTCTTGGCGTCGCTGGTGGAGTTGCCCAGCAGCGCGTCGTTCAGGATCCAGGCGCCCGAGGGTAGGTTCACGGAGCCGGTGGTGTAGGCGCCCTTCACGCCGGATTCGAAGCCCTCGGATAGGACGGTCGACGAGGCGGCGGCCACGCGCAGGGCGAAGCTTCGCGTGGAAAGGGCCCCGTCTCCGTCCGTGAGGGTCAGGGTGAGGGTGGCCGTTCCCGTCTGACCCGGCGCGGGGCTCAGCGCCAGCGTGACGGCCCCGGCGATGCGGGAGACCGCGATGCCCGTGGGTGGCAGGAGGAGGGCGTTGTCCGAGGCCGCGGCCACGCGGATCTGGCCTGCGGGGGTGCGGTCGTCGGTGACGGCGAAGGAGGTGCTCACCGCCTGGCCATCCGCGGTGGCGAGGTCCGGCAGCCGGGCCGGCAGGGTGGCGGGCGGCGCGTTCTGCCCCGCGGGCGGGATCACGGTGATCACGCGGGTGAGGGTGGAGCTGGCCCCCAGGCTGTCCGTGACCGTGTAGGCGGCGTTGAAGGTGCCGGGGCCCGCGTACACGTGGGTGGAGGCGGGGCCCGTGGCCGTGGCGCCATCGCCGAAGGTCCAGGTGGCCCCGGCGAGAGTGGCGGCGGAGGCGGCATTGGGCGTGGCCGCGCCCTGGAAGTCCACCGTCGCCCCGGCCTCCACGGTGCCGTCGTAGCTGGGCTGGAGGACGTGGACGTTGGGACCCGTCCCGACCTCGAAGGGCGCGCGCCAGCCCCGCACGTCCACGGTGGCCTTCCAGGCGGGGACGTCGAGGCCCGGCGCCACGGCGGCCAGGTCCGGGAAGAAGTCCAGGCCCGTGAGGGCCTCGAGGCGGGCCACGGAGGTCACGTGGCGCGCGAGGGTGGCGGGGGTGTTGGGCAGGCCCCAGGCGTTGGGCAGGAGGAGGGCCAGGACTTCCGGATGCCTGGGGCTGACCTCGTGCACGATGATCTTGTAGCAGGCCACGGGCACGGCGATGCGCAGGCCCGCGGTGGCGGGGGAGTTCCACCAGGCGGGCGTTTGCGGGAAGACGGGGCCCGTGTAGACCCACACCCGTCCCTTGAAGGCGGTGAGGCCGTCGGCGGCGCCGCCCTGGGTGCCTCCGATGGCGTCCTCCAGCTTCTGCCAGACCTGCTCGTTGAGCTGGGAGACCTGGGGGATGAGGTTGCTCATCAGCGTGGCGTCGTCGCCCGCGGTGGCGCCGTAGCGGTAAGAGATGTCGGCCCGGGGCACCTGGTGGCCCCGGTCGTAGCTATCGGGGTAGTTGGCCCCCCCGGTGTAGATGCCCGTATAGTCCGCCTTGCCCACCTGGGGCGCCGCCAGGCGGGGATCCGAAGCGTAGTCCGCCGTGGAATTGGGGTAGGGGCGCGCCACCGGGAAGGCCGCGTAGGCGGTCCACACCGGGTTCTTCAGGGCCTCGTCGTAGCCCAGGCGGAAGGCGCCGCGGGGGAAGTTGGCCGCGTCCGCGTGGAGGGAACCCAGGACCGTCAGGGGCCGGCTGGGCACCGGGCGCGGGTCCCCGGCGTAGGTGGGGTCCGGCACGGCGGCGCGGGCGTAGGCGGCGGCGCTTTCCGTCGCCAGACCTCCCTCGCTCACCACCACCGAGTAGGCGTCGCCGTTGGCGGCGAATTCCGTGGTGGCCACGGTGAAGGAGGCCGCGGTGGCGCCGGGGATGGCCGCGCTGTTGCGCTTCCAGGCGTAGGCGAGGGGCCCGCCGTTGTTGGCCTGGGCCGCGACCGTGAAGGTGACGGCGTCGGGCGGAAGCACCGCGCGGCTCTGGGGCTGGACGAGGATCGTGGGGGCAGAAGGCAGCACCGTGAGCTGCGCGGCCTCGCTGGCCAGGCTGCCGTAAGGGCCGCTCACGAGCACGTGGTAGCGGCCGGCGTCGGATAGTGCGGCTCGGCCGAGGCTCAGGCTGGCGCCGGTGCCGGGCAGGGGTACCGTGCCGTCCTTGAACCACTGGTAGCTCAGCGGCCCGGTGCCCGCGGCGGACACGGAGAAGGTGACGGGCTGGCCCGCGGTCACGGTCTGGCTTCCGGGCTGGGTGGTGATGGTCGGCGCCTCATTCACCGTGAGGCGGGCTTCGGCGCTGGTGGGGCTGCCCGCGCCTTTGCTAACCACCACCGAGTAGGATCCGGCGTCCGAGGACCGGGCCGCCGTCAGGGCGAAGGTCGCTCCCGTGGCCGAGGGGATGGGCGCGCCGTCCTTACGCCACTGGTAGGCCAGGGGGGCCGAACCCGAAGCCGTTACCGTGAGGGAGGCGGCCTGGCCGGCGAGCACGGCCACCGCCGTCGGTTGACCCAGGATCGCCGGCGCCACCAGGCTGCGGCTTCCTCCGCAGCCCGCGAGGGACCCGATGAGGCACCACCCTGTCAGGACCAGCGGCCAGCTGGCCTTCCTCTGTCTCACGATGCGACCTCCGTCCTGGGAATGGGCCCCTGATTGAGGCGCAGATCCTGCGGACCCCGCTCGAACCCGAGATTTCCTGAAACTGGGAGCTTATCAGGGATCGAGCCGCGCCTCGAATCTGCCTTACCGACCCTCGGCCTGTGACGCAAAGCACGATCCCAGCCCCACGGGGGGAAAAACGAGAATCAAAGTTGAAACTGAGTCTCAGAATATTCATGATGGCCCCATGAGCCCGCATCTCTCCCTCCTCAATCCTCCGGCCCCCTGGATCGAGTCCCACGCGCCGTCCGC
>CAYSXG010000100.1:0-8724 GCA_964434895.1 uncultured Solibacteraceae bacterium
TGTCGGGCCGGATTGCGGAAAGGTGCATGGATCCTCCGAAGGGTTGCACCCAGCCTGCATTCCCGAGACCCGTCCCCCGGAAGGTCAATCGGCGAACACCCCCCGATCGCCGGCGACTGGCCCATGCGGGAGGGGGAGGCTTTCGCGTCAGCCCTGGGCCAGCCCGCGCAGGGCCTCGAATTCCGCCTCGAAGGCCCCCACCAGGTCCCGGGGATCCGGCAGCAGCTCCGTGTCCGCCAGGACCCCCACCTGCACCTTCCCCGCGAAACTGAGGATGGAGACGCCGATGCCGATGTCCGCCCGCTGGGGCACCCAGAAGACCATGCTCCGCACCCGCCGCCCTCCCAAGGTGATCTCCCGCTGGGGGCCCGGAACGTTGGTCACCACGGCGGTGCACTTGTTCGCCAGGAAGTCGATGAGGCCCCGGCTCAGGCCCTGGGGCAGGCAGGAGAGCATGGCGCGTTGGAGGCCGTAGACCACCACGGGGGCCACGGAGCGCTTGAGCTCGTCCATGCAGGCCTTCACCGCCCGGATCCGCTCCCGGGCCTCCAAAGGGCCCGCCGGAAGGGTGATGGGCACGGCGGCGAAGCGGTTCTCCAGCACCAACGGCTCGTCCAGGGGCCGCACGTTCACGGGCATGGACACCCGCAGCCGCGCCAGCACCTGCCCCGAGCGGGCCTCCAGGCAGCGGGAGAAGGCGCCGGAGACCGAGGCCATCAGCAGGTCGTTCACCGTGGCCCCCACGCGGTCCTTGGCCGCCTTGACGATCCGCAGGTCCAGGGGCTCCGTCCAGGCCACCCGCTTGAGGCCCGAGAGGCGCGGCCCGTGCAGGGCGTGGCGGTCCGGCCTCCAGAGGAGGCGCGAAAGCAGGACCCCGGGGGCGGCGAGGGGGATCTTCAGGGCCTTGGCGAAGCCGCCCCCCCGGGCGCCCCCGGAGGGCCGCAGGGAGCCCTGGCCCTCCCCGGCCGCCTCCTCCATCAGGGCGAACATGACGGCCACCAGGGCCATGCCGTCGGCGATGCTGTGGTGGATGCGGATCATCATGGCGCTGGCGTCGTCCTCGAAGCGCTCCACGAAGTGGATCTCCCAGCGGGGCCGACCCGGGTCCAGGGGGCGGGAGGCCTGGGCCCCCACGTAGGCCTGGAGGGCTTCGAGGGTGGCGGGCTCCTCGATCGGCGCGAAGATGTGGCGGGCCAGGTCGAAATCCGGATCCAGCTCCCAGTGCAGGCGCCCGCCCACGGGGGCGATGCGGCAGCGGAAGCGGGCGAAGCGCGTCCCCCCCTCCGCCTCCAGCACCCGCTCCCGCACCAGGTCCCGAAGGGTCTGGACCCCCAGCCGGTCCGTGACGATCACCGCGTTGATGACCATCAGGTTCTCGGCGGACTCCTGCAGCCACATGGCGTCGTTGGAGGCGACCCGTTCGGACACCACTACTTCCTCCTCACCGCCAGGACGAAGGCGATCACGAACAGGGTGGACCAGACGGCCCAGTGGGCGTGGAAGCCCATGGACACGGCGGCGGCCACCAGGCAGGAGCCGGCGATGAGGGTCCCCCGCAGGCCCGAGAGGGGGTTCTCGGTGGGCTGGCGCGCGAATTTCTCCAGCACCTTGAGCCCGTCGGAGACCAGGAGGGGCATCTTCGCCATGGCGTCCACCAGGTCCGGCACCCCCCGCATGCCCTCGGTGAAGATGCGCAGGGGGCTGAACTGGTGGATGAAGAGGCTGCGGATGTGGCGCTTGCTCACCTCCGCCACGTCGAAGCCCGGCAGCAGCACGTTGCCCACCCCCTCGAAGGTCACCAGCGCCTTCACCATGAGCACCATCTCCACCGGGAAGTACATGCCGTGCTCGGCCCCCTTGGAGAGGGATTCCAGGATGAGCTGGCCCAGGCTGAATTCCGAGAAGTTGGAGGCCCGCTTCCAGCGGTTGGCGATCTCTACCGCATCCCGCCGGAAGCCGTTGGGATTGGCCCCGGGGCCCGGCTGGGCGATGGCCGTGAGGTAACGGGCGGCGTTCTCCCCGTCCCCCATGACCAGGGCGAAGTAGTAGTAGAGCAGCGCCTTCTTCAGGTCCTCGTCCAGGCGCCCCACCATGCCCAGGTCGATGAAGCCCACCTTGGGGCCCGGCAGGATGATGAGGTTGCCCGGATGCAGGTCCGCGTGGAAGAAGCCGTCGCGGTAGAGCATGCGGATGATGGACATGGCCCCCAGGTCCGTGAGGCGGCGCCGCTGCTCCTCCGGCAGGGCCTGGGCCTCCGGGGAGTCCGGGGAGATGCCGTCGAAGAACTCCATGCACAGCACGCTGCGCCCGCTGTAGGCCTTGTGGATCTTCGGGAAGCGCACGTCGGGCACGTCCGCGAAATTGGCCGCGAAGGTCTCGGCGTTGTCCGCCTCCTTGCGCAGGTCCACCTCCCGCAGCGTGTAGGTGCAGAACTCGTTCACCAGCTGGCGGGGCTGGAAGCGCGGGATGAGGAGCTGGGCGAAGAACCCCAGCAAGCGCAGCAGCTTGGCGTCCCGCTCCAGGGTCTCCCGGATGCCGGGCTTGACCACCTTGAGGATGACCCGCTCCCCCTCTAGGGTCGTGGCCTTGTGGGTCTGGCCGATGGAGGCCGAGCCCAGGGGGATGGGGTCGATGTGAAGGAAGAGCGCGTCCACGGGGCGCTTGAGGTCCTTTTCGATGATCCCCGCCAGGACCGTCAAGGGCACCACGGGCAGGCGGTTGAGCAGGTGCTTGAGCTCGCCGGTGAGGGAGGCCGGGAGCAGGTCCTCCCGCAGGCTCAGGATCTGGCCCAGCTTGATGTAGGTGGGGCCCAGGCGCTCCAGGCGGCGGCGCAGCTGGAAGGGGAAGGGCTCGTCCCGCAGTTCCCGGTCCAGGCAGAGGTAGCCCGGCAGGGCCACCATCCACAGCAGGACGTACTTCAGGCCCTTGTTCGTGCCCTCCTCCCGGCGGGCGCGCACCTGGGAGACCAGGGCCCCGAAGAGCAGGCCCAGGAAGTGGCGGTAGGTGGTGAGGAGGCGCCGGAAGAGACCCGCGGGCTTGTAGGTCCGCATGATCTCGAAACCCCTCGCCCGGAGCGCCTCCTCCTGCCCTTCGGCCTCGTTAGCGATTGCGGCCATACTGCTCGTGCGAGGACACCCACTCCAGGGACGAGATGGCGGAGGCCAGGCTGATCTCCCCCGCCAGCACCACGCCGGCCACGATCTCCGCGAACTTCTTCACCTTGTCCTTGCCGAAGCAGCCCAGGATCTCCAGGCATTCCCGCTGGGTGGGCAGGCCCACGCCGCCCCCGTGGGTGGCCACGATGAGGGAGGGAAGCGTGATGGACATGTACAGGTCCTTCTCCGGCGTGAGCTCGGCGTAGGCGATGGCCGAGGTGCCCTCGGCCACGTTGGCCACGTCCTGGCCCGTGGCGATGAACATGGCGGTGATGCCGTTGGGGGAATGACAGCCGTTGTTGTTGGCCCCCGATAGGATGGAGCCCACGCTGGCCACGCCCCAGTGGTAGTGGAGGCTTTCGGGCTCCACCCGCATGACCTCCATGAGCACGTCCCGCTTGATGACGCACTCGGCGGTGACCCGCTTGCCCCGGGTGCGCATGACGTTGATCTGCGAGGCCTTCTTGTCCGTGGCCAGGTTGGATTCCAAGTAGAAGCGCTGGATGGTCTTGTTGTTGTCCAGGATCCAGCTGCAGGCGGCGAAGGTGGCGCGGCCCACCATGTTCTGGCCCGCCGCGTCGCCGGTGGTGAAGTTGAAGCGCAGGTAGACGAACTTGCTGGCCAGGAAGCTGTCGATGTAGTCCAGCTTGCCGCTGCGGGTGGTGGCCTCGGCCTCCCGGCGGATGTCCTCCGTGTGGTCCTCCACCCATCGCAGGAAGTCGCGCGCCTCCCGGGCGTCGTTGAAGATGAAGACGGGCGCCCGCTGCATGTGGTCGCCCTGCACGGTGCAGGTGACGCCCCCGCAAAGGTTGAGCACCTTCATACCCCGGTTGTAGGAGGCCACGAGGGTGCCCTCCGCCGTGGCCAGGGGGATCACGAAGTCCCCCTGGGCGTGCTCCCCCTTCACGTGCAGGGGCCCCGCGAAGCCCAGGGGCACCTGGGCCACGCCCGTGAAGTTCTCGATGTTGCCCGCCGTGACCCTGGGATCGAAGGAGTACTGGTTGATGTGATTCAGCTTCACGCCGCTGAAGGCCTCCAGGAAGGCCTGGCGCTCGCGGATGATGGCCTCGGAGTAGTTGTCCTCCTTGGAGTAGGGCACCGATTTGGGAAGCTCCTGGTGCTCCTTGGCCGTGTGGTCCTCCACCTTGAAGCTGAGGGCCCCCATGCCCTTCACTTCCATGGAGATTTCGATGGTGTGGAGGCCCTCGGGCACCTGCCTGCCCGGGGCCCGGATGTGGGCCACCTTGCGCAGGGGGAAGTCCTCGGGCCGCTCGGAGCTGATGGCCGCGGCGGGCCGCCACGCGCCGTCCCCCATCTCCACCTGGAGATCCTGGGGATTCAGGGAAAGGTCGCCGATCTTCAGGCCCTTGACCCGGGTGAGCACCACGTCGCTGAGGCGGTTCTTCAGGCCCACGACCACGCCTTCGGGCGTGTTCCGGAGGGAGTTGTAGGTGTAGAGCTTCCGAAGCAGCAGCTGGGGAATCAACATCACGATCCTCCTGGATTTGGGTCCCCCTAATGTGTCAGAGGGCCGGGCGGCGTGCCATCCCGTCCTTTCGGCCCGGCGGCGGCTTCGCTCAATTTCAGCGCCCCCGCAGCGGGAAGCGCTCGATGGGCTCGAAGCGCGGGCCGATCCAGTGGAAGAGCGTGAGGTTGCGCAGGGTGAATTCCAGCGGGAAGTCCAGATCCATGCACAGGCCCAGGGCCGCGGCCACCTGGTCCGGGCGGAGGTCCCACTGGGCCAGGGTGATGTGGGGCACCCAGAGGTCCGGACGGTAGAGGCCGTGCATCTCGGAGGCGCAGGTCCCCACCAACTCCCACAGGCGCTGGTGGACTTGGTCCAGGGCCGGGCAACGGACCACCGCCAGGTGCAGCACCGGCGCCGGGTGCAGGAAGAGCCCCAGGCTGGCGGAGCGGGCGGGCAGCGGCCCCACCTCGCCGGAGAAGTCCGCCAGCACCTCGATGAGCCGCGGCGTGTCCATCACGTCGCAGCCCAGCCAGGTGAGGTGGGGGAAGGGCACCTTCCGCACGCCCCGCAGCCCCAGCTCCACTTCCAGGCGCTCCCAGACCTTGCGCACGCGGGTGGCGGAGGGCTCATCGAGGGAGGTGGCGAGGACGGGCATGGGTCGGGACCGGGGGTCGCACCAGGATGAGGCCCCGCGTCGGGCCACGTCCAGCCCATGGACCCTTCGGGTTGATACCAGCCTGTTTTGGACTACCTTGGTCACAGGTCATGGCGTTGGAAGCCGCTTGGATATTTCAGCTAAGGAGATATCAATGCGCATCCACCTGTTGTACCCCCTGGGGCTGGCCATCTTTTTGGGCTGTGGGGGAGGAAGCCTCACCATGACCACCCAGCCCCCCAACCCGCCCCTCGTGCTCGCCGGATTCGTGGAAGGAAATGCCGCCGGGCTCCAAATGAACAACCAGCCCCTGGACATATCCGGAAGCTCGGTGACCGTGACGGGTGACGCCGCCATCGCCGCCGGTTCCCTGCAGCCCGGCGTGGAGATCCGCGCTGTGGCCCTGCCGGGCTCCTTGCCCCTGAGGATCGAGAGCGCCGAGGTCCGGCCCCAGCTCCGGGGCCCCATCTCCGCCGTGGACCTCACCGCGGGAACCCTGACGGTGCTGGGCCGGAAGGTGGTGGTCACTTCCGCCACCAAGCTCTTCGTCCGCGACGATGATGACACCCGCGCCTCCCTGAGCCTCGCGGATTTCAAGGTGGGCAACGTGGTCCTCGTCTTCGGCAGCGACCAGCCGGACGATAGCCTCCTGGCCACCCGCGTCGAGCTCCAGGAAAGCGACGACCGCCCGGGCCGCGTGGCCATGCGCGGCAAGATCGTGGCCCTGGACACCGCGGCCAAGACCTTCACCCTCCACGGCCTCCTGGTGAACTACCAGAACGCCCGCGTGGAGGGGACCCTCGCCAACGGGACCGAGGTCCTGGCCCGGGGCAGCCTGTCGGGGACGACGCTGATGGCCGACCGCGTGGTCGTCCTCGGTGAGGAGGCCTCCACCGGGGCCCGCATCGAATTGCGCGGCCCGGTCACGAACCTGGACGCTACCGCCAAGACCTTCATGATCGTCTCCATCACCGTGGACTACAGCCAGGCCTCCCTGGAAGGCGGGCCCCTGGCCAACGGGGCCGTGGTGGAGGTGGAAGGGACGCCCGTCCAAGACCAGCCCGGACGCGTGCTCGCCTCCAAGGTGGAAATAGAGGAGCCCCCCGGGACCCCCGGCTCCAGCACCGGCGAAGCCAAGGGGGTCGTCACCGCCGTGGATCCCACGGCCATGACCCTGAGCCTGATGAGCCGCTCCTTCTGGCTGGACGATCACAGCCTCGTCCTCAAGGGAGGCGTCGCCATCCCCCTCGCCCAGGTCCACGTGGGCGACTGGGTGGAGGTGCTCTTCGACGGCGCACGGCTGAACACCGCGGGCCTGGCCTACGCCCTCCGCGTCGAAGTCCAGACCCCCCTGTCCTTCCGGGAGCTCGAGGGCACGATCACGGCCTTCCACGCCGCCACCCAGACCTTCGAGCTGGGGGGCTTCACCGTGGGTGTGACCGCCACCACCCGCTACGGGGGCATGGAGACCTCCATGACCGCGGCCACCTTCTGGGGCACCGATCGCACCGGGGCCTCGGTGGAGGCCGTCGGAACCGTGTCCGGCACCACCTTCACGGCCCTGGGCATCCGCCTGGTGTCCCACTGAGGGAGATCGTCCGCATCCAACGAAAACGGCCCTCGCGGGCCGTTTTCGTTGGAGCCGAAGGGGCTCAGGCCTTCACGGCCAGGAGCTTGGCCATGGCCTCCCCCATGTCCGCGGGGCTCACCACCACGGTGATGCCCGCGGCCTCGAGGGCCTTCATCTTCTCTTCGGCCGTGCCCTTGCCGCCGGAGATGATGGCGCCGGCGTGGCCCATGCGGCGGCCCGGAGGGGCCGTCTGGCCGGCGATGAAGGCCACCACGGGCTTCTTCATGTTGGCCTTCACCCAGGCGGCGGCCTCCTCTTCCGCCGACCCGCCGATCTCGCCGATCATGATGACGGCGTGGGTGTCGGGGTCGTTGTTGAAGAGCTCCAGGGCGTCGATGTGGCTGGTGCCGTTGACCGGGTCGCCGCCGATGCCGATGCAGGTGCTCTGCCCGATGCCCAGGGCGGTGAGCTGGCCCACGGCCTCATAGGTGAGGGTGCCGGAGCGGGAGACCACGCCCACATGGCCCGCCTTGTGGATGCGGCCGGGCATGATGCCGATCTTGGCCTGGCCCGGGGTGATGACGCCGGGGCAGTTGGGGCCGATGAGGCGGCTCTTGGGATACTCCTTGAGCACGCGCTTGACCTTCACCATGTCGAGGACGGGGATGCCCTCGGTGATGCAGACGATGAGCTCGATGCCGGCTTCCAGGGCCTCGAGGATGGCGTCCGCCGCCCCCGCGGGGGGGACGAAGATCATGGTGGCGTTGGCGGAGGTGGCCGCCACGGCCTCCTTCACGGTGTTGAAGACCGGGAAGCCCTCGATCTCCGTGCCGCCCTTGCCGGGAGTGACGCCGCCGACGACCTTGGTGCCGTAGTCGCGGCAGCCCTTGGCGTGGAAGAGGCCTTCGCGGCCCGTGATGCCTTGGACGATGAGCTTGGTGTGATTGCCGACCAGAACGGCCATGGGTGCCTCCGATTCTCAGTAATCCGTTTCGAATTCTCGGACTTCATTTTCGGGTTCCTGAATCGCCTTGGGCGATTCAGGAATGAGGGACTTCAGTTCTTTCAGCTCAGCCAAGTAGTTCCCCTTGATGGCGTCCAGCTCCAGGTTCTTCTTATAGAGCCGGAAGACCAGGAAGACCACCAGGGGGAAGTTCAGCAGGGGGGCCAGCCACATGAGCTTGGGGGCGTGGAAGAAGGTGTTCTCCCAGGCCTTGGGGCCGATGGCCCAGATGAAGGCGTACATCATGGGCAGGAGGCCCACCAGCACGAAGAAGAAGCCCCAGGCGATGCGCCAGGCGCCGGCGTGCATGACCTCCTGGTACTCCTCGTAGAGGGCGTCGTACTTGGCCTGGGCTTCCATCGGGGTCATTCCTATCTCACCACGAAGGCCCAAAGGCCACGAAAGAGCACGAAAGCTGCCATGCGGATGTCGGGAGTGAGTCCTTCATGCGTTTCCTTTCGTGGCCTTCCTGCTCTTCGCGCCTTCCTGGTGGGCTCTTTATCTGCTACTTCGTGGAAGCCACCACCTTCTCGGCGGCGTCCTTGAGGTTGTTGGCGACGATGAGGTTGTAGCCGCTTTCGGCGAGGATCTTCTTGCCCTCCTCGACGTTGGTGCCCTCCAGGCGGACCACCACGGGCACCGCGATGCCGATCTCGGCGGCGGCCTTGACGATGCCGTTGGCCACGATGTCGCAGCGCATGATGCCGCCGAAGATGTTCACCAGCACCGCCTTCACGGCCTTGTCCTGGAGGATGATGCGGAAGGCGTTCTTCACGGCCTCCTCGGAGGCGCCGCCGCCCACGTCCAGGAAGTTGGCGGGGGAGCCCCCGTGGTACTTGATGATGTCCATGGTGCCCATGGCCAGGCCCGCGC
>CAYSXG010000101.1:0-8689 GCA_964434895.1 uncultured Solibacteraceae bacterium
CCCGTGCGCATGAGACTGGTCGGCAGCGCCCCCCGCAGCGCCACCAGCATGATGATCTTCCTGCAGCAGTTCACCACCCTCCTCAACGGCACCGTCCTGGACCACCTGCACTTCTTCTCGGGCCGGGCCTCGGAGGCGCGCCTGCGGGAGGTGGCCGAGGAGATCGGGCTCCTAGAATGGCTGCTGCGCCTGCCCCAGGGCCTGGATACGGTGGTGGCGAACGGGGGGGCCAACCTCTCCGGGGGCCAGCGGCAGCACCTGCTCATGGGCGCCGCCCTGGCCTCTCGCAAGCCCGTCCTGCTCATGGACGAGGCCATGTCCAACCTCGACTGGGTCACCCGCCGGCGGGTCATGGAAAACCGCCACTTCAAAGGCAAGACCGTCATCTACACCAGCCACGAGGAAAGGCTGGAGGCCTGACTTCGACGCACCGAAGGGAGCGGGAGTAAGAGGGTGTTTTAAAAATCCCGCGAGCCGCGACGGAGGCCAGCCGGGATGCACCGCAAGGAGCGGCGCGCGGGGCAACGTGGTTCGTTGTTCAAGCGCCGCGACGCCGCGGGGCGCCCGGCTGGCCCCGTCCCGGAGGGCTGGGGCGGCGGCCTGCGCGATGCTGCGTCAGCCTCGGGCCGTGGAGTCCCGCTCCACTGGGCCCTCGCCTTCCTTGCCTCGCTTGGCCGGCGCTCCCAGCGCGGCCCGTGCGATTTCTAAAACACCCTCTAATAGCTTCTCGCTTTCAAAAAGCTAAAGTCGCCACGAAGACATGGAGAAAAGACAAACCCTCCTATCCCCGTGGTCTAAATTTTTTTGATCGTATCGATCGTTAGGACTTGAAGGCCGGATCCTGGGCGGCCACCTTCCTCTTGCCGGGATGGAGGCGCTCGGCCAGGTCCAGGGCCGCCCGGGCCCGGTCCCGGCGCCCCCTCAGGGCCAGGGCCCGGGCCATGTGGTAGAGGTTCACGGAGGTGCCCCGGCGGTCGCTGAGGGGTCGGGTCCCCCAGTCCACGGCCCCGGCCCGGACGCGGTAGCCCTCGAACAGGGCCTCCATCTCCTCGGGCCGGCCCTCCAGATCCGCCGCCAGCCCCTGGAGCAACACCCGGATGACGTGGTCCTTAGGCCAGGCCTCCGCCAGCTCCCGCTCCAGGCTCCGGAAGGCCGGGGCCTCCCCCTGGTGGTAGAGGGCCAGGGCCAGGGTCAGCTTGAGGAGCCGGGAGTCGGGGACCTCGGCGAGGGCCCGTTCCGCCCGCCCCCGGGCCTGGCCCGTCTCCCCCAGCCACAGCAGGCACACGGCGGCGCAGAGGTGGGGGTATTCCGCCATGGGCTGGAGGGCCGCGGCCCGATTCGCCTCCGCCAGGGCCTCCCGCAGATCCCCCTCGTTCTGAAGGAAGACGCCGTAGCGCAGATGGGCGAACCAGTCTCCGGGGCCCAGCTCCAGGGCCCGCAGGAAGTGCTCCCGGGCCCGGGCCCTGGCCTCGGGATCGTCCCGGTTGGCCTCGGCGTTGCCCAGGAGGACCCGGGCCCGGTAATCGCCAGGGTCCAGCTCCAGGGCCCGCCCCCCCTCCTTCAAGGCCGCCGCCAGGTCCCCGCGGTGAAGGGCCACCTGGCCCAGGATCCGATGGGCTCCCGCGAGGGAAGGGTCCAGCCCCAGGGCCCGCTGGGCCTCCCGCTCGGCCCGCTCGGCCATGGCCTGGTAACTGGCCTGACGCCCCAAGTGGATCTCGGTGTTGGCATGCTCCAGGAGGGCCCAGGCCAGGCCCGCGTGGGCCGGGGCGTAGTCCGGCTCCAGGCCCAGCGCCCGCTCGAAGTGCTCCTCCGCGGCGCGGTAGGCCTCGGGGGTGCCCTTGAGCACCTCCTCCGAAGCCCTGGCGTAGGCCTCCCGCGTACGGGGGTCCCGGGCCCGGGAGGCGGGCGCCACCTCTCGGGGCTCCCGTCGCAGGCCCAGCAGGGTGGGGACCCGCTGGGAAAGCTGGTCCTCCAAGTCCAGAAGGCGGTCCCGGGGACCGGAGACTTGGGCCTGGCGCACCACCTCGCCGCGGCGGCCCTCCACCAGGCGCAGGGAGACCCGAAGATGATCCCCCTGGACGAGGCAGCTGCCCATCACCAGGTAATCCGCCCCCAGGTCCCGCACCAGGGCCTCCAAGCCCAGCACCCCCCCGGGCCGGCCATGGCGGGCGCAGGCCTCGGCCACCCGGGCCCGGTCCAGCACCATGAGATCCCGCTGGCCCAACAGGCCCGTGGTCAGGGCGTCCCCGAAGCTGGCCCCCATCCAGTCCCCCGACGTCCCTTCGGCGGCGACGTCCAGGGGCAGGACAGCCACCACCCGCCGCCCCCCCATCGACTCGGGGGCCCGTAGCCACCGCACCACCCCGGCCCCCCCTGCCAGGAGGCCCAGGATCCCCAGGACCAGGAGGGGACCCCGCCATCGCAGGGGCTCCCTCCGCACGGGGGGGGCGGGGGCCGCCCGAAAAGGGGAGCGCTCCAGGGCCTCCCGGAAATCCGCCAGGTCCGGGAAGCGCTCCTCCGGGGCCTTGGCCAGCATGCGGTGGATGCCCTCGAGGAGGGCCGGAGGCAGGTCCGGGCGCTCCCGGGTCAGGGTGGGAGTGGCCTCGCTGGCGATGGCGTGGAGGGTTTCGAAGACGGCCCCGCGCCGGAAGGGATGGCGGCCCGCGGCCAGCTCCCAGAGCACCAGGCCCAGGCTGAACTGGTCGCTGGCGGGCCCCACGTCCCGATTCCAGGCCTGCTCGGGGCTCATGTAGGCCGGGGTGCCGGAGCTGAGGCCCGGGCCCGTGGCGCCGGTCTGGGTGAGGGCCTGGTGGGTGGAGTCCTGGCCCAGGGCCGCCCGCTTGGCCACGCCGAAGTCCAGGATCTTGATCTGGCCGCCTTCGGCCAACACCAGGTTCTCCGGCTTGATGTCCCGGTGGACGATGCCCTTCTGGTGGGCGGCATGGAGGGCCGAGGCGGCCTGGGAGGCCACCTGGAGCAGGAGGTCGGCGGCCATGGGCCGGCCCAGGAGGTCCTTGAGGCTGCGGCCCTCCACCAGCTCCATGGCCAGGTAGGACGTGCCCTCCACCTCCCCCACGTCGAAGATGGTGGCGACGTTGGGGTGGTGGAGCTGGCTGGCGGTGCGGGCCTCCTGGACCAGGAGCCGCTGGTGCTCCGGGTCCTCCCCCTTCAGCACCTTGAAGGCCACCTGCCGCTCCAGGCGCAGGTCCACGGCCCTCCACACCCGCCCGAAGCCTCCCTCCCCCAGGGGCTCCAGCAGACGGTAGTGGCCGAGGGTCTGGCCGGCCTCCATCAGCGCCTCGGACCGGTGGGGGGGCGCGGGCGAAACCGCGGGGGGTTCATGCCCGAACGATAACGCCGGCGGGCCCGAGCGTGGGGGCTTCTTTTGGGTGGGACGGTCTCAGCGAGGACCGGAGGCCTCTACCTGTCGGGCCCGAATCCAGGCCAGGGCGGCCTCCAGGGTAGGGTCCCCCCCTCCAGGCACCGGCGGAACAGCGAGGTCCACAGCCACCGCAGGACGGAAGGCCTCCCGGGGGCGGCCCTGCGGATCGTAGACGGGTTCCGTGCTGATTTGTACGCGAAGCTCGCTGTGACGCAGGGTGAGGCTGTGAACGGCAGCCCCGAGGCCCGCGGTTCGCGCGCCTACGGCGGTCCCGCGGCCCGTAGTCTGCACCGCCATGGCCAGGCTTTCGGCCACGCTCATGGTCCAGGGCGAGACGAGGACGGCCAGGGGCCCCGTGAAGGCTCGGCCCCGAGGCTCCACCCACTCTTCCCAGGGCGCCCCGAGGCCCTCCCCCGCACGTTTGCGCATGAGGGCGAACCTCGTTCTTTTCCTCAAGAAACGCCCAAGGATCGGCTTCATGAAGGCCGTATCCCCCCCGTAGTTGAGACGCAGGTCCAGGATCCACCCCCTCGCCCGGGGAAAGCGGGCCAAGGCCTTATCCATCCTGGCCACCTCCGCCTCGGCCCCGAAGTTCCGGAAGGCGATGTACCCGATCCCGCCGGGCAGGAGCCGGGTATCAGGCAGTGGAGGGTCCTGATCCTCGGTCGACGGCAGGACCAGGGTCCGGGTGGACCCGTCCCGCCCCCGCACTTGGAGGCGCCGCTCCTGCCCACGTTGTCCAGCCAGCAGGGCGTTCAGGGCCCAATGGCGGATCTCCGGATCTCCCCAAAGCCCTCCCGAGGACAAACGCCGGGCCGAGAGGCCCCCCAAGTCCTCCGACCCCTCCCATGCGAGGATCCCCTGCCCCGCCCGCAGGCCGGCGGCCTCCGCGGCGGAGCCCGGCTTCACGGCCACCACCACCACGTCCTTCCCACGCCATTCCGCGGCGATATCACCGGGGGGCAGGCGCCAGCTGTCCGCGAGGTTGGAGCCCAGGTGGGTGTGGGCATCCCCAAAAGCGGCCAGAAAGGTCTCCATGGCCGCATGAAAGGCGCGGTCGCCGGAGGCCTGGATCGCCCGGGGCCGGTGGGCGTCCCGCAGAGCCCGCCAATCCACGCGCTCCGGCCAGGCGTAGCGCTCCCGCAGGAAGGCGTAGGCCTGGTCGAAGTCCTCTGCCTGGTGGCGGGATCGCGCAGGGTCGCCAAGGGCGGGTGCTTGGAGCACGAGTGCGGCCTGAAGGAGCAGGATCATCGGTCGGTCTTAACAAGTCCGGTCACACCGTCCTCGAAAACGTCTTCCCCGCCATCTTCTCCAGGTAGGCGTCGAAGGGCATGGCCAGGTTGCGCACGAAGCGGCGGCCCAGCTCCGTGACGAAGACGCCTTCGGGGCGCAGCTCCACGGTGCCCCAGGGCACCTCCTCCTTGAGCTGCTCCAGGGCGCCCTTGAAGCGGGTGGGGCCGTCCACGCCCCACTTGGCCTTCAGCTCCTCCCAGCGCAGCTCGAAGCGGCCCATGATCTGGTGGATCACCCAGCGGCGCAGCAGGTCCTCGCCCTCGCAGACGTGGCCCTTGTGCATGGCGAAGTGGCCGCTGTCGATGGCCTTCTCCCACTTGGAAAGGATCTTGTCGTTCTGATGGTAGACGGCCCCCACGTTGGAGATGGCGCTGGGCCCCACGCTCACCATGTCGGGCCCGGCCTGCACGGCGTAGCCCATGAAGTTGCGGATGATGCTGCCGTCCTTCACGGCCCTCGCCAGGGGGTCGCTGGCGTGGGCGAAGTGGTCCATGCCCACGGGCACGTAGCCGGCCTTTTCCAGCAGTTCCGAGGCCAGCAGCAGCAGCTGCAGCTTCAGCTCCGGCGTGGGCAGGGTCTCCGTGGGAATGCTGCGCTGGAAGGGCAGCATCTTCGGCAGGTAGGCGAAGCCGTAGACCGCCAGCCGCTCCGGCTGCAGCTCGATGACCTCCCCCAGCGTGCGGCGGAAGCGCTCCAGGCTCTGGCCGGGAAGGCCGTAGACCAGGTCCAGGTTGACGCCATCGAAGCCCACTTCCCGGGCCTGCCGCACGGCTGCCAGGGTCTGGTCCCAGGTCTGGCCCCGGGTGATGAGTTCCTGCACCTCTTCATCCAGGTCCTGCACGCCGAAGGAGACTCGGTTGAAGCCCATCTCCCGCAGGGCCGGCAGCTGGTCCGGGCGCAGGAAGGTGGGATCCGCCTCCAGGCTCACCTCCGCCCCGGGCAGGATGGGGAAGCGGGAGGTGATGAGGCCGTAGACCCGCCGGAGATCCGGAACCTCGAGGTAGGTGGGCGTCCCGCCCCCCCAGTGCAGCTGCAGCACCCCCCGCCGGTCCGGCAGGCGCGCCGCCCACATGTCCACTTCCTTCTCCAGGGTCTGGATGAACTTTTCCACGGGGTCGTAGTGGGGGCTGATGACCACGTTGCAGCCGCAGTAGGCGCAGCGACGGCGGCAGAAGGGCAGATGCGCGTAGAAGCTGAGGGGCTCGCGGCTTTCGTTGGCGCGGGCCAGGCCCTCGAGCAGCTCCGATTCCGGGAAGTCGTCCCGCCAGGCCGGGGGCATGGGATAGCCCGTGTAGCGCGGCCCGGGACGGTCGTAGTGGGAGATGAGGTTGCGGAGATCCGTGGTCATGGGAGCAGCCTTAAAGACCTTGGGTTGAAACCGCAGATTCCGCAGATGACGCTGATTGGGATTGCAGTTTTATCTGCGAAATCTGCGGAATCTGCGGTTTCACTTCTTGACCTCTTCGATGACCGCGCCCACCACCTCCGGATCGGTCTCGGGGGTGAGGCCGTGGCCGAGGTTGAAGACGTGGGGGGCGCCCTTCATGGCGTCCACGATACGGCGGGTCTTGGCCGCCGCAACCTCCCTGCCCGCCAGCAGGGCCACGGGGTCCAGATTGCCCTGGAGCACCATCCGAGGGCTGAAGCGCGTTCGCGCCTCCGAGATCGGCACCTGCCAGGGCACCGCGAGGCCCTCGCAGGGCAGGTCCCCCAGTTCCTGGGGCAGGTAGCCGGAGCGGGCGAAGAAGAGCTTGGGGGCCCCCGTCACCTGCTCCAGGGTCCGGCGCACGGCGGGCAGGGCGAAGTCCCGGTAGTCCTCGGCGTCCAGCTCCCCGGCCCAGGTGTCGAAGAGCTGCACGCCCTGGGCGCCCGCGCCGATGTGCAGGTCCAGCAGCCGGGCCGCGGCGTCCGCCAGGCGGTCCATCCAGGCCCGCGCCTTGGCGGGCTCTTGGTGCAGGAAGGCCTTGGCCCGGGACCAGGTCTTGGAGCCCCTGCCCTCGATGCCGTAGGCGAGGAGGGTCCAGGGGGCCCCGGCGAAGCCCAGCATGGTCACCTGGGGGGGCAGCGCCGCCCTCACCTTGCGGATGGCCGCCTGCACGGGCTCGAAGACCCGCTCGTCCAGGGGCCGGTCCAGGTCCACCTGGTCCAGGGTCTTCCCGATGCGCGGGCCCCCTTCGGGGATGGTCACCTCGCAGCCCAGGGCCTCCAGGATCACCAGGATGTCGCTGAAGATGATGGCCCCGTCCAGCTTGGGGAAGCGGCGGATGGGCTGCAGCGTCACTTCGGCGGCGAGGTCGCTGTCGTTCAGCAGCTGCTCGAAGGTGGCCTTGGCGCGGATCTCACGGTACTCCGGCAGGAAGCGCCCCGCCTGGCGCATGAACCACACCGGGGGCCGCTCGAGGGTCTCGCCGTTCAGGACGCGAAGCAGGGGCTGCATCAAAACTCCAGAAACACGAAAACAGAAGGAACCGCAGATTCCGCAGATTTCGCAGATGAGGTTCCAAACCCGATCTGCGTCATCTGCGGAATCTGCGGTTTCATACGAAGTTCTTTCCGGCCGCCGCGACGGCCTTCTGGAAGTGGGCCAGCTCCGCCTCGCCGTGGGCGGTGCTGAGGAAGCCCACCTCGTAGCCGCTGGGGGCCAGGTAGACGCCCTGCTCCAGCATGAGCTTGTGCAGCTTGTTGAACTGGGCGATGGCGCCGCTTTCGATGCGGTCGGCGCGCTTCACTTCCGGCTGGAAGAGGGGCCATAGCAGGCTGCCATAGCGGGGGCAGTGAAGGCCGGGGATGCGCTCGAAGGCTTCCGCCCAGGCGGCGGCCTGGGTCTCCAGACCCGCGTAGACCGCGGGCGTCAGGCGCTCCAGGGTGGCCAGGCCCGCGGCCATGGCCACGGGGTTGCCGCTGAGGGTGCCCGCCTGGTACACGGGGCCGTCGGGGCTCACGCAGCCCATGACGTCCTTCCGGCCGCCGTAGCAGCCCACGGGCATGCCTCCGCCGATGATCTTGCCGTAGGTGGCCAGGTCCGGCGTGATGCCCAGGCGCTCCGCCGCGCCCCCCGGGGCCACGCGGAAGCCCGAGATGACCTCGTCGAAGACGAGGAGGGCCCCGTGCTTCGTGCAGAGCTCCCGCAGGCGGATCAGGAAGGCCTTGTCCTGGAGCAGCAGGCCGTTGTTGGCGGGGATGGGCTCGATGATGGCCGCGGCCAGGGCGTCCCCGTGCTCGGCGAAGAGGCGCTCCAGGCCCTCCAGGTCGTCCAGGCTGGCCACCAGGGTGAGGTCGGCGAAGGCCTTGGGCACGCCGGCGCTGGTGGGTTCGCCGAACGTCACCAGCCCCGAGCCCGCCTTTACCAGCAGGGCGTCGGCGTGGCCGTGGTAGCAGCCGTCGAATTTCAGGATGAGGTCCCGGCCCGTGAAGCCCCGGGCCGCCCGCAGGGCGCTCATGACCGCTTCCGTGCCGCTGGAGACGAAGCGCATCTTCTCCATGAAGGGCACCATGGCCTTGATGCGCCGGGCCAGGGCCAGCTCCCGGCGGCTGGGGGCGCCGAAGGTGAAGCCTTCGACCATGGCCTCGGTGACGGCGGCCAGGATGTCGGCGTGGGCGTGGCCCAGGATGAGGGGGCCCCAGGACATGCAAAGGTCCAGGAAGCGGGCGCCGTCCTCGTCCTCGAACCAGGCGCCCGCGGCCCTGCGGAAGAACTTGGGCGTGCCGCCCACGGCCCGGAAGGCCCGCACGGTGCTGCTCACCCCCCCGGGAAAGTCGTCCAGGGCTTCCTGGAACAGGGCTGCGTTATCCATGGGGCGGGCTCCTTCCGAGGGGATCGATTCGAGGGGCTGGGCGAAGTTCCGCAGCATGCGCGTCAGGGCCTCGGCCTGGGGTTCGCAGGTCCCGTGGGCCGGCCGTTCCCGGGCGGCGAAGGCCCCCGCGGCCCGGGATCCCCAGGCGAAGCGGAGCAGGTCCCCCGCCAAAGGGGCGAGGAGCCCCGCCTGGAAGGGACCCAGGGCCAGCACCCCGTCC
>CAYSXG010000102.1:0-8676 GCA_964434895.1 uncultured Solibacteraceae bacterium
AGGAGGTCATGCAGAACCTCCGTCGTATGGTGAAGGCGCTCCAGATCTACGCCGGGTCGGTGGAGCGGGAATTCGGCATCACGGGCCCCCAGCTGTGGGCCCTCTGGGAACTGGGGCGCTCGGGCCCCTTGGCCCTCAAGGACCTTTCAGAGCGCATGTACCTGGGACCCAGCACCGTGGTCGGGGTGCTGGACCGGCTGGAGGTCAAGGGCCTGGCGGAACGCCTTTCGGATCCCACGGATCGCCGGCGGGTCTCCATCCGGCTCACGCCCGAAGGGGCCCGGCTGCTGTCCCGGGCCCCCCACCCTGCCCACGGCCAGCTCCTACACGCCCTCCAGGGCATGCCCCCGGTCCTGGTGGCGGAGCTGCGGCAGGCCACCGACATCCTCGTGAAGGCCATGGAGGTGGAGGGCCTGGAGGCCCGCTTCTTCTTCTCCGAAGGCTGATGCTCAGGTGGGCCCCGCCCGCTTCGCCAGCCGCAGGCGGACCCGCAGATCGTGAAGGACCGGCCTCCAGGCCAGAAAGAACATGAAGGCCGCGAAAAAGAGGGTGACCTTGTAGCCGATGTGCTTGAAGCCCAGGGCCCCTACGGCCCCTCCGAGGAAGAAGGAGGCCAGGATCAACCCGTGGAGCTTGAGCTTGTCGCGGTTGGCCAGGACCGGGTCCACCCCCTTCCGCTTCGTGCGGTTGACGTAGAGGAGCCGGCTCAGCTCCGTCCCCAGGTCCGTGACGATGCCCGTCATGTGCGTGGTCCGCACCTCCGCGTTCGAGATGGTGGTCACCACCGCGTTGTGCATGCCCATGATGAAGCTGAGCAGGATGACCGTGGCGGGCAGGTAGAACTCCTGGCGCTGGGTGAGCCGATAGCCCGAAAAGCCGAACACCAGGAGGAGCCCGGCCTCGATCATGAGGCTGAGGGCGTAATGGCTGCGGAAGCGCCGCCGCCGCCCGAGGTTGATGAGGGTCCCTGCCACGAAGGCCCCGGACAGGAAGGAAAGCAGGATCCCGAGGGCCCCCAAGGCCAGGTCCGCGTGGCCCAGGGCCCATTCGTCCGCCATCCGGGACACCGCCCCCGTGACATGGGAGGTGTAGGTGCGAACCGCCAGAAAGCCGCCGGCGTTGATGGCGCCCGCCACGAAGGCCAGGGACCAGGCCAGCTGGCGGTTGAGCTGCTTGCTTCGGGCCCCGCCCTGGCGGGTGAGCAGATCGGCGTCCAGGGGAAGGAGGTCCAGGGTCTTGTCCAGGGTCCTTCCGAGGGCAGGGGGAGCTCACTGCGGTGCCTCGCCGGCCCTCAGGCCCCTCAGCGCGCGCCGGTGCGCGATGCGGAGCGGCTTCTGTGCGGGGGGGCCGGACATGGGGATCCTCGAAGGAATGGTTTCGACGGGCCGAAGTCCTAGCCAGTCTGCCTCCGAGCGGGACGGGAGGCGCCCCGGTGCCTGGGAAGGGCCTGGATGCGCAGCGGCCCGAGGCCCGGCCGCCGGCGGTACGTATGGAGCTTGGCGTCCATGAGCTGGAAGGCCCCCCTCATGTCCTCGCAGAGGGCCAGCCTGTCGGGCATGGCCTGGAAGCCCCCTCTTTCGAAGGCCTCCCGGGCCTGGCCCCGAAGGCCCACCAGGATCAGCTTGATGCCGTGGCGGTGCAGCTCCTCCATCACCCCCTCCATCGCCACGAGCCCCGTCACGTCGGCGCTGGGCACCTGCTCCATGCGGAAGATCACCACGCGGACATCGCCCCCGATGGCGCGGATGGCCCGCACGGCCCGCTCCGCCGCCCCGAAGAAGAGGGGCCCCACGAGGTCGTAGATCACCACCCCTTCGGGCAGCGGGCCCGGCAGGGCCCGGTGGTCCGGTTCCGCGATGCGCCCTTCGGTGGTGGTGGCCATGCGCCGCATGAAGAGGAGGGAGGCCAGCACGACGCCCACGGACACCGCGAGCACCATGTCGAAGGCCACCGTGAGGAGGTAGCAGGTGACCAGGACCACGACGTCGCTTCGGGGGGCCACCCGGACCGTGTGAAGGAAGTGCTCCGCCTCCGACATGTTCCAGGCCACGAGCACCAGCAGGGCCGCGAGGCTGGCCATGGGCAGGAAGCGGATCCAGGGGGCCAGCAGCAGGATCGCCAGGAGGATGGTGAGCGCATGGGCCATGGCCGCCACCGGGGTCCTCCCCCCGTACCTGAAGTTGGTGGCGGTGCGGGCGATGGCCCCCGTGGCCGGGATGCCGCCGAAAAAAGGCGCCACCACGTTGGCGGTGCCGAGGGCCATGAGCTCGGCGTCGGGGTCGTGGCGGGTCCGGGCCATGCCGTCGGCCACCACCGCCGACAGGAGGGACTCGATGGCCCCGAGCATGGCCACGGCGAAGGCCCCGGGCAGGAGCTGGCGGATCGTCTGAAAGCTCAGGCCCAAGGGAAGACCCTCCGGGCCCGGGGCGGACCAGGGCCACAGGAAGGTCGGAGGCAGCCGGGGGATGCCCTCCACCCATCGGCCCCCCACCCAGGCGTGGAAGCGGCTCCCGAGGGTCTCCACCCGGATCCCCGGGAAGGAACGGCCCAGGCCCCACGCCGCGAGGGCCGCCAGGGGAAGGGCCAGGAGGGGGGCCGGAATGCGCCGGAGGATCCGAGGCAGGCGGGCCAGCCAACGCTTGGCGAGGGGCGGGAGCAGCAGGATCAGGAAGATGCCCAAGCCGACGAGGGATTCCCACCGGGAAGCCGTGCCCCGCGCCTGCCACAGGGCCCCCATCCTTTCGACGAATCCCTCCGGGAGGGGCGCCGGCCTCAGGCCGAAGAGGTCCTTGATCTGAAGGGCCGCGATCACCGTGGCGATGCCCGAGGTGAAACCCGTCGTGACCGGGAAGGGGATGAACTCGATGAGCCGGCCGAGCCGAAGGAGGCCCATGGCGAAGAGGATGAGGCCCGCCAGCAGCCCGGAAACCAGCAGGCCTCCCAGTCCGAACCGCACGTGGATGGGGGCGAGCACGACGATGCAGGCCGCGGTGGGGCCCACCACCTGGACGCGGGAGCCCCCCAGCAGGGGGGTCAGGAAGCCGGCCACGACGGCGGTGTAGAGGCCCTGCTGGGGCGGGGCGCCCACGGCGATGGACAGGGCCATGGCCAGGGGAATGGCGATGATCCCCACCAGAAGGCCCGCCATGAGGTCCCTGCGGAGCTGGGCCCGGGAATAGCCCTCCCTCAGGACGGCCCGCAGGGCCGCCGCGGGGAGGGCGCGGATGGGAAGGCCCGCATCCGCGTCGTAAAAGCGCGTCCTGGCCATGGGACTCCCGGAGGGGATAAATTAATTCTAAAACGAATGAGTCCAGTACGAATTAATTTTCGCCGGATCGGTCCCGCCTCGACCCCTTCCGCGGAAGCGGCCAGAATGGGCGTTTAGGCCCCCCATGCACCTGTCCTCCCGCGCCTTCTCGGGCCTCGCCCTGTCCTTGCTGGTCTGCGCCTGCCGCTCCCCCCTGGCGGACCTGCCCCGTCCGGCGGGCCCCTTTCGGCTGGAAGTCCCCAGCCCGGCCCTGGAGGATCATTCGCGCAACCTCCGGCTCCTCCGGGAGCCCGCCCCCGGAGGTGCAAACCCCCCGGGGCCCAGGGGGGGGGCCCTGGTGGCCACCCGGCTCTAGTTCGAGGCGGCCTTCCTGCGCCGGGCGGAGTCCCGGGGCCTCCTTCTCGCCCCCGAGGCCCCCTGCCGGCTGGAGCTCCGCCTGACGAGCCTGGGCGAAGTCAGGACCAAGTACATCGTCTACGGCATCCTCGGCGGCGTGGCCTGGGGCGTGGGAACGGGGCTGGCGACCCACAATCCCAGGCTGGCCCTGGGGCTCGGGGGCTACGAGCTGGTGGAGGAGAGCTTCTTCTGGATCGCCGGATCCAGCCTCTTCGGCCGCTTCTCCGCGCCGGTGGTGCTGGAGGCGGCCCTCTACGAGGGGACCAAGCTGAAGCCCGTCTGGAGCGAGACCTACTACGTCATCGCCGGGGGGAAGCGGCTGAAGGCCTATCCCAGGCCCGAGCAGGGCCGGCGTGAAGTCCAGCTCCACGCCAGCCTGGATCGGGCCCTGGACAAGCTCTTCCAGGACCTGGAACAGATTCCCGGCTTCCCCAAGGCCCCGGAAGGGCCGGCCGCGCTCCCTTAGCGGCTGAGGGCGAGGGTGTAGGGGGTCACGCGGGAGTAGCTGGCGTAGCGGTTGACCCGCAGGTAGAGGGTCTTGGCCGCGGTGGTGCTGGGGTTCTTGTAGACCAGGTGCTCGGTGGTCCCGGAGTCGGTGGAGGAGGCCAGGGGCGTGGTGGAGGCGGTGCTGCCGTACAGGTAGAGGTCGTAGTCCTGGGCGGAGGCCGTGGGCCCGGTCATGTCCACCGTGAGGGTCCGTCCCGCCGGGAGGGCGAGCTGGTACCAGTCGTCGCTATCGGAGGCGGATGGGAAGTAGCCCACGATCTTCGTCACCCCCGCGCCCACCGGGTTGGCGGAGGAGGCGGTGTCGTTGGGCTCCGTCTCCGCGAAGGGGGCCTGGACCGGGACTTCCACCACGACCCCCAGGGCCGCCTGGCGGCTGAGTCCGCCGCCGCTGCCCACCACGTTCAGGGTCCCGCTGCCCGCAGGAGCGGAGGTGGCGGCGCTCAGGGTCAGCGTGGCCGTTCCGGGCACGCTGAGGGTGGCGGGCGAAAAGGTCCCCGCGACTCCGCTGAGGCTTCCACCCAAGGACAGGGCCACGTTCCCCGTGAACCCGTTGAGGGCCGTGACCGTCACCGGCACCGCGGCGGAGGAGCCCGCCTTCAGGGAGAGGCTGGGGCTGCCCAGGGCCACGGAGAAGGAGGGCGCGGGGGTCACCTGCACCTGGAGGGGGGCCTGGGCGCCGAGGGTGGTCGAGCTGGCGAGGACCTGGGCGGAGGTGGTGCCCACCGGCGCCGTGGCCGAGGCCGCGAGGGTGAGGAGGGCCGTGCCCGGAGCCTGCACTGCGGCGGGGGTGAAGGAGGCGGTCACGCCGGGCACCGCGGGGGCGAAGGCCAGGTTCACGGAGCCACTGAAGCCGTTGGCGGCTCCCAGGGTCACGGGCACGGAGGCCGTCTGCCCCGGGACGAGGCTAAGGGAACCCGCGCCCAGGGTGAGGGTGAGCCCGGGGAGGGGGGCGGATCCGTGCACCGGGAAGGCCCGGCCCCGGAGATCCGCGGTTCCCGTGAGGCCCGCGGCCGCGCGCTCGGCCCCCACGGTGGAGCTATCGGAGATGTTGATGGTGGAGGGGTCCCCGTTGGCGTTCACCCAGAACTGGCTGCCGTCGCTATCGATCACCACGTTGCCCACCGCGTAGCCGGAATGGCTCTGCTTGCCCTGGTCATTGCGGTCCCCGTCCTCGGTCTGGAGCACCAGCGGGGCCTTCGTGAAGCCCGTGCAGCTGCCGCTGCCCGTGCCCAGGAGCACGTTGTCCACCACCGCCGTGCGGGGCAGGTCCCATCCGCTGCTCTGGCCCCTACCGGTGGAGATCACGCACACGGAGGGCTTGGCCAGCCTCAGGTAGTCGGGGTTGCTGCTGCTCTCGCTGCCGTGGTGGCCGATCTCCAGCACGTCCACGCCGGCGGGCTTCACCACGCCCGCGGCGATGGCCGCCTGGAGCATGGGGGTCTCCAGATCCGCCTGCCCCGAGGTGCGGCCCGAGCAACCGTCGTTCTCGAAGCCGCCCATGTCGCTGGTCCACAGGTAGCTGAAGCCCCCGTAGGCGACGACCAGCCCCAGGGAGTTGTCGTTCTCGTCGCTGCTCTGGCCGGCCGTGGAGCCCGCAGCGAGGGTGCGGCCCAGGGCCGCCGCGCAGTAGATCCGGGCGCCTCCCCCCAGGTCGATGAGGGGGGTGGTGGAGGGGACGGCGGCGTCGGGCAGCCTTCCGGTGGTGGAGAACCAGGAGCTCACCAGGCTCGAATTGTTGGTGGAGCCGTTGTAGTAGCAGGTGGGCGAGGCGGCCACGAGGCCCGCGCCGAAGACCGAGGGCAGGCCCCCGCCGTGGTCCATGTGGTTGTGGCCCAGCACCACGTACTGGATGCCTCCGGAGGGCACCTTCGCCACGTTTTGGAGGTAGTCCACCACCTTCTGGGCGCGGTTGGTGTGGCCGGCGTCCAGCAGCACCCGCGTACCCGTGGGGCCTTCCACCAGCACGGAGGAACCCCAGCCGACGTTGATGACGTGGATTTTCAAGTCCCCTCCCAACAGGGCCAGGGAGCAGGCCCATCCGGCGAGGAGGGCGAGGGGGCGATGCAGGGACATGGAGGCTCCGAGTGCGGTGCCCCCGAACGAGTTGAATCATCCCCGACGATGGGCACCACACGCGGCGGGGGTCCGGGGCGAGGCGTCGCTCCCGGTGGGGGGACAGCAGGGCCGCGCTATTAGCGGCCCTGCGCCAGAGGGGCATCGCCCCTACGTCCCTAGATCCCGGCCAACGCATGTGTTGGCTGGGGGAAGTGGACTGGCCCGTCCTCGCTCCTGATCCCTGCATTTCAGGGCCAGTACAACTAGGCCGGGGCCGGGAGGGTCGGCAATAAGCGGAAAACCTCACGTGCTCCCGTCGGGGGGCTCCATGAGGGCGGCGTTAAAACATCCAGGCCAGGAAGGCCTTCCTTCATGATTCAAGGGAAAGAGTCGCCTGAACAACGAATTCCCCTTGATCTTTCTTGACCCAACTTAATCCCGATCAAGCCAGGTCCTGGGGCTCCGCCTGCACCGGGGCCGACCAGAGGTAGCCGCTGCGGCCCACCCGGCCCACGGTCACGATCCATTCCTCGGTGCCCCCCTCCGCGAGCTTCTTCCGGAGGTTGGCGATGTGGACGTTGAGGGTGCGGCGGGCGGTGGGAGCCTCGGGGCCCCAGGTCATGCTGCTCAGCTCCTCCCGGCTCAGGGGCACCCCCGGGTTGGCCGTCAGCAGCTCCACGAGGCGGAATTCCAGGGAGGTGAGGTTCAGGGACTGTCCCTTCAAGTAGATCTGCTTCTTGCGGCGATGGATCTGGAAGGGCCCCGATCGCAGGACCCCCGCACCGGACTGCACCTGGGTGCGCCGGAGGATCGCGCGGATGCGCGCCGTGAGCTCCAGGACCGAAAAGGGCTTCACCAGGTAGTCGTCGGCCCCGCTGCGCAGCCCCATGAGGCGGTCGTTCTCGGCTCCCCGGGCCGTGAGCATCATCACCGGCACGGGGTTGCCCGCCTCCCTCAGGGCCCTCAGCACCTGGAATCCGTCCTTCCCCGGCAGCATCAGGTCCAGGACCACCAGGTCCGCCGGGCGGGTCCTGAGGCTTTCCAGGGCCGCCTCCCCGTCCCCCACCGCCTGGACCGTGAACCCCTCGAAGGTGAGGTTGTTGGACAGGAGCCGCTGGAGGGTGGGCTCGTCTTCGACGATGAGGATGTGCGCCATGGGAGCTTCGGATTCAGGAGGAAAGGTGGAGGGTGACCGCCAGCCCCTGGCCGGGGCGGTTCTCCAACTCTAATCCCCAACCCTCCTGCCGGGCCATCTGGGCGAGGAGGCTCAGGCCCAGCCCCCGGCCGGGGCGCCCCTCGACCCCGGCCCTCGGGCCGCCCAAGGAGGCCAGCACCCCCTCCTCCATGCCGGAGCCCTCGTCCCGAACCTCCACGCGCAGGAGCCCCCCCGCCCGCTCCGTGCGCAGGCTCCCCGTTCCGCCCCCGTGCTCGAAGGCGTTCTCCAGCAGGGCCTGGATGGCGAGGCGGAGGGAGAGGAGATGGGCGCGACCCGCGGCCTCCGCCAGGTCCGTCCGCACCTCCCGCCCCTCGGCCTCGAAGGCCGGCCTCATCTCCTCGGCCACCTCCTCGAACCAGGGCCGACCGATGGCCTCCCAGGACTGACCCTGGTTCCCGTGCTTGTGAGACTGGAGGCCCTGCTCGATGAGGAGGGTCAGATCGTCCACCTCCTGGCCCAGCTTCATGAGCTCCTCCGCGGCTTCGGCGGGGCCGAGGCGGCCCATGCGGAGGGTGTCGCAGCGCAGCTTGTGCATGGCCAGGGGGGTCTTCAGGCCGTGGGTGAGGGAGGCCAGGCGATCCGCCGACTGGGCCTCGCGGCCCCGGGCCAGACGCTGGAGCCAGAGGCCCGCCGCCACGCAGAGGGCGATGCCCAGGGCCGCCAGCCGCGCCACCCGGCTCTGGTTATCGACCCGCGCGGACCAGGCCTGGGCCTCCCCGGGCCAGGGCTGGAACACCATCTCCCAGTCCGGCCCCAGCACCGTGTCCACGTAGCCGGAGTTCCAGGCCCCCGCGGGAGCGTTCGGGCAGGTCTGGAGGTTCGGGGGCCGCAAGGAGGCCGAGGCCGGATCGCAGGGGTCCGGGAGGCGCTCGGAGGGCTGCAGCCTCCACACCCCCATGCGCACCTTGGAATGGGGGCCCAGGGCCAGGCGCAGGTGGGCCTCCGCCGCGGGGCTGCCGATGCGCCAGCGCTTGATCCACGCCCAGCGGGGGCCCAACAGCACCAGGGTGGGAACGCGGCGGGACTCGGGATCCTGGTCGGGCGGGGGCTGCCATTGGGGCACCTGGGCCGCCTCCACCTGCCGGGTCCAGGCCAGGAAGGGGGTGCCCTCGGCCGCCTCCAGCTTCGTGCCCCCGCGGACGAAGGCCTGGCCGTCCTTCCGCCTCACGGCCGCCTCCAGCGTCCGGTGGGCCCCCAGCCCCCCCCTCCCCTCACCCGGGTCGGAGGGGGACGG
>CAYSXG010000103.1:0-8662 GCA_964434895.1 uncultured Solibacteraceae bacterium
GGCCTTCCTCAGCCAATAGACCACGTTGGCCAACGGCTCGCCGTAGACCCCACCCACCTTGAACTCCTGGGGCTCCACGACGGTCTTGCCCCTCGCGGTCCTCCCCTTGGCGAAGCGGACATTGATCTTGGTCTGGAGGTCCTTGGGAAGGGCCTCGATGTCCGCCAGGGTCAGGCCCTTGTCGTAGAACCCGTTGCTGGAGGCCGCCACGGGATCCACGCCCTGCACCTGGTTGACCTGGACGGGGTCCACCTTCGCGTCGAAGATGTGGGGCCGGAGGCGAAGCAGGAGCTTCTCCGCCGTCTCGCCCCGCCGGGTGTCGAACTTCGCCCCCTTCTTCTTGGCGTAGGCCACCGCCTTCTTCAGCTGGTCGAAGGTGAGGAGGCGAGGCACGAACTTCGTGTGGTGCGTGTGGGAGTACTGGCCGTGGTTGATCCACACCAGCTTGAGGTACTCCTCCAACCCTTCGGCGATCTTCGGGTCCATCCCCTCCCGGTGCTCGTAGAGGACCTCCAGAAGGTTCCGGATATCCAGGCTGGAAGGGTGGGACTGCATGTACATGATGTCGTGGCCCGCAATGGCGGCCCGGTACAGGAAGTAGGCGAACTTCTTTTGCGTAGGCTTGAGCTTGTCGAAGCCGGGGGCGTCCACCCCCAGGACCATGACCCCCCGTCCTCCCTCCCCGAGCCGCTCGAGCTCGCCCACCCGGGCGAACGTGGGCTTCGCGGTGGGTTCCTGGGTTCGGGCGGGGACGGCCAGCAGCGTGCATCCTGCCGCCAGGGCGATGGCGGGGCCTTGTCTCATGGGAATCTCCTTCGGGGCGTTTCGTGGGGGATCAAGGGTTGACCAAGGCATCCAAGGCATGGCGGAGCTTCTTCAGGTCAAAGGGCTTGCCCAGGTGGGGCACGCCGCTCTGATCGAGGAAGGCCCGGGTCTCCTGGTCGAAGCTGTCCCCCGTGGTGTAGAGGATGCGGTCGGTGAGCTCCGGACGATTGGTCTTCAGCCAGTCGAAGAGCTGGATGCCCGTGAGGCCCGGCATGCGGATATCCGAGACCAGGAAGTCACAGCTGCCCCCTTGGAGCTGCCGGACCGCCTCCTCTCCCGTGGCGCAGGGAACCACTTCGCAGCCCCAGTTCTGGATGGCCTCCACCAGGCACTCCAGAAGGAAGGGCTCGTCGTCCACCACCAGGGCCTTCTTGCCCGATAGGCCACCCTTCTTGGGTTCGGTCGCCTCGGGCGGGGGGGGCGGAATGTAGGGTAGCTCCACGAAAAGGGCATTCCCCGCCCCCTCCTGGGTCCTCAGGGAGATCCTCCCCCCGTGCTCCCGCACGACGGTGGCCGCCAGGGGCAGGCCCAGGTCCTCGTTGCTCTCCGCCGAGGCCAGGTCGAAGGCCAGGGACTGGCGGGACTCGGGCACGGGGGGGCCGGAGTCCTGAATGGCCACCTGGACCGTTTCCCCGCTGAGCCGGGTGACCAGGCGGGCCCGCTTCAGGTTGCCCCGGGAGGCCATCTGGATCCCGTTGCGCAGCATCCCGGTGAGGGCCTCCCGCATCTGGGAGGGGTCCACCCCGCAGCTGACGAGGGTCGGATCCAGGCTCATGTCCACGGTGACCCCCGCCGCGGCGGCCTCCGCTTCGACTCGCTTCAGGCAGTCCTGGGCCAGCTTGTTGAGGTCCGTGCCTTCCAGGCGGGGCGTGGACGGGTGCAGGATCATCACGAGGGGGCGCAGCATCGACTGGACGCTGTCTACGGCCTGGGCGAGCTTTTGGAGCTGGCCCAGCATGGCGGGATCCTGGATCCGCTCCTCCATCAGGCGTGTCTGGATGAGCACGGGGTTCAGCCGGTTCGCGACGGAGTTGAAGACCGTGGGCAGCAGGCGGCCCAGCACGGCGGGGCTCCCGCCCCCGGGCTCGCCGCTGAGATCCCGCGCCAGGGCAGAGAAAGCGAGCACCCGGTCGTCGCCGCCGCGCACGGGGGAGTAGGTGATGCTGGCGGGGAACTCCGTGCCGTCCCGGCGCAGCCGCTAGGAGCGCACGTCCCGCAGGGTCTGGCCCTGGGAAACAAGGGCCACGGCCTGCTCCACCTCCCCGGCCCTCCCGGCGGGTACGAGCAGGGACATGTTCTTGCCGATGATCTCGGCCCGGGGGTAGCCAAAGATCCGCTCGGCGGCCGCGTTCCAGGTGAGGATCTTGCCGTCGTGGCTGAAGGAGATGATCCCCTCGGAAACGCTCTGGATGAGGCCTTCGAGGTAGCGGCGGGTCTTGAGGTTGTCCTGGTTGGCGCGGTCCAGCTGCGCGTACAGCTGGGTCATCTCGTCGTTCTTCTTCTCCAGGCTCTCCTTCACCTGCTTGAGCTCGCTGTAGAGGCGGGCCGTTTCCATGTTGGACTTGAGGGCGTCCTCCAGGAGCTCCTGGGCGTCGGCCACCTTCCCGGGGACCAGGTCGTCCACGCTCACGTTGCTGTGGCGCAGGATGGTGCTCTCCACCTTGGCGGGCTCCTCCTCCGGCGGAGGCAGCTCCCGCATGTTGGAGCGGATGTTGGTGTCGATGAGGCTCAGCATCTCATCGAAGTCCTTGATCTTCTTGTCGAGATGGTACTTGCGGAAGGTCGTGGAGACCGTGTCCCGGGTGATGGCCAGGAAGGTGTCCAGCACGCCGCCGCCCTTGTTCGCCACAGCCTCGAAGTAGGGCACGTTCCGGAAATTGAGGCGCCGGTTCATGACCCCCACGGCCATGGCGTCCCCCAGGTCCCGCTTGTTGTACTGGAGCACGAAGGGGATCTGCTTGATGTTCAGGCGGTTGGCGTTGAGGTTGTGGTAGAGGTTCGAAAGCGAATCCACGTTGTCCTGCATCTTCGCTTCACTCGAATCCGCCACGAAGACCACGCCGTCGGCCCCCCCGAGGACCACGCGCCGGCTGGCGTCGTACTGCACCTGGCCGGGCACGGTGTAGATCTGCAGGTGGATGGCGTTGCCGTAGATGTAGCCGAGGTTGATGGGCAGCAGATCGAAGAAGAGGGTTCGGTCTTCCTGGGTGTTGACGCTGAACATCTCCCCGCGGTTCGTGTCCTGGCACATCGCGGGCAGGCTCTGCAGGTTCGTCGTTTTCCCCGAAAGGCCAGGCCCGTAGTACAACAGCTTGAGCAGGATCTCATTGGCGCGGGTGTTGAATTGGACCATGGGAGTTTCCCGGGTAGGCGTGCGGTCCAACATACCAGGAATGAAGGGAAAAACCCTCCCCGGGGCCCGTAGGGTCGGCCTCCTGAGCCCTTTAGGTCGCCCGCCCCCTGGGGCGGGAAGGCTTCGCGGGCGTGCTAAAGTAAGGCTTTCCTGCTCATTTTTCGGAGCCTTTCATGAGCGTTTCGGCCCGTGCGACCCGCGTCCTGCGCGAGGCCGCCCGTGCAGGGTCGAAGGGCAACTCTGTACCTAGGGACCGGCGATGAGCATCCCGACCCACGTGGCCGTCATTATCTCGGCATGGCCCGTGGCCATACGCGAGGCCGCCCACGCGGAGCCTGGCCGCAACTCCGTGCCCCGGGGCACGCGATGAGCATCCCGACCCACGTGGCCGTCATTATGGACGGCAACGGACGATGGGCGGCGGAGCGGGGCCTGCCGCGCATCAAGGGGCACAAGGTGGGCGTCCAGGCCGTGGAGGAGATCCTGGAAGCCGCGCCGGATCTCGGCATTCGCCACCTCAGCCTCTACGCCTTCTCGACGGAGAACTGGAAGCGGCCCGCCGCCGAGGTGGCCACCCTCATGGCCCTACTTCGGGTCTACCTCCGGAGCTTCCTCCCCAAGCTGAGGCGGAAGCGGGTCCGCTTTCACCACCTGGGCTCCATGGAGGGGATGCCACCCGGAATCCAGCGCGATATCCGGACCCTGGAGGAGGCGACGGCCCAGCACGAGGGCATGACCTTCCACCTGGCCGTGAATTACGGTTCCCGCCTGGAGATCGCCCAGGCGGCCCGGCGCTGCGTGGAGGAGGGCCTGAGGGCGGACCAGATCACGGAGGGGGCCCTGTCGGACCGCCTTTGGACCGCCGGGGTCCCCGACGTGGACCTGCTCATCCGCACCAGCGGCGAACACCGCCTTTCGAACTTCCTGCTCTGGCAGAGCGCCTACGCGGAAATCTACCTCACGGACCTCTATTGGCCGGATTTCCGGGGCCCCCAGCTCCGGGAGGCCCTGGAGAGCTACGCCCAGCGGGAACGCCGCTTCGGAGGCCTGTGATGATTCGAAGGATCCCCTGATGGCCAAGCCCCCCCTTCCCCCGACCGTCCCCGATGCACCGAAACCCAAGGTGGACAAGCACAACCTGGGCGTCCGCCTCGGCACGGCCGTGGTGTTCGCGGTCTTCTTCCTGTCCTTGCTCTACTTCGGCGGGGATACCGCCTGGGGCCCGATGGTCTTCCTGGGCCTGCTGGCCCTGGCGACCTTCGGGGGCGTGCGGGAGATGGCGCTCATCGGGAGGAAGATGGGCTTCCGCCCCTCCCTGACCTCCGGCACCCTGGTGGCCTGGGGTTTTCTGCTGCATTTCTTCTTCCAGAAGCAGTTCGCCGCGGACAATCCCCTGCCCCTCTGGCTGGTCCTGGCCGCGGGGGGGCTCCTCATCCACTTCGGCGCCCTCCTCTTCGACGCCGAGGGCCTCGAGACCGCCCTGCCCAGCCAGGCCATCACCTGGATGGCCGCCCTCTACATGGGTCTGGGTCTGGGCTTTCAGCAGAAGCTCTTCATGCTCCACGGCGGGGACGTGGACCGGGCCGGATCCAGGCTCCTCCTGGCCCTCTACATCATCGTCTGGTTCGGGGACAGCGCCGCCTACTTCGCCGGGAGCTATCTCGGCAAGCACAAGCTGGCCCCGAGGGTGAGCCCCAAGAAGACCTGGGAGGGGGCCGCCGGCAACCTGGCGGGCAACCTCCTGGGCGCCTTCCTGATGAAGGCCACCGTCTGCCCGGGCTGGAGCCCCCTGGACGCGGCCCTGCTGGGCCTCTCCATGGGCGTCGTGGGCCAACTGGGGGACCTGGCGGAAAGCACCTGGAAGCGCAGCGCCGGAGTGAAGGACTCCAACGTGGGGGTGGGCATCCCGGGCCACGGCGGCATCCTCGACCGTGTGGACAGCCTCGTCTTCGCGGCGCCGGTGCTGTACGCCTACGTGCACTTCGTGCACGGGCTGAATTGATGTCCCTCCTTCGAGGACCTAGGCGCATCGCCATCCTCGGCAGCACCGGGTCCATCGGAACCTCCACCCTGGACGTGGTGGAGGCCCACCCCGAGGACCTGAGCGTCGTGGCCCTGGCCGCCGGGCGGAACCGGGACCTCTTCCTGGCCCAGTGCGAGCGATGGAAGCCCCGCTGCGTGTCCCTGGGGAATCCCGAAGACGCGGCCTGGCTCCGCGGCGCCCTGAGCTACGCCCCGGAGATCCACCATGGCCCCGAGGGCCTCCTGGCCTGCGCCCTCCATCCCGAGGTCGACACCGTCCTCGCCGCCGTGGTGGGCGCTGCGGGCCTGGAGTCCACCGAAGCCGCCCTGCGGGCGGGACGGCGGGTCTGCGTGGCCAACAAGGAGGCGCTGGTGGTGGGCGGCCCCCTCATGCGCCAGGCCCTGGCCGCTGGGGGAGGGCGGCTCCTTCCGGTGGACAGCGAGCACGCGGCCCTGCACCAGCTCTTGGACGGGCGGGCCCCCGAAACCGTCCGGGAAGTGCGCATCACCGCGAGCGGGGGACCCTTCCGGGAGTGGCCCCTGGATCGCATCAAGGGCGCCACCCGCGAGGAGGCCCTCAACCACCCCACCTGGAAGATGGGACCGAAGATCACCATCGATTCCGCCACGCTGATGAACAAGGGCCTGGAAGTGATCGAAGCGGCGGTCCTCTTCGGGCTCGAGCCGGACCGCATCCAGGTCACGGTGCACCCCCAAAGCCAGGTGCACGCCATGGCCGGCTTCGTCGATGGCACCTACCAGCTCCAGGTCTGCGCCAACGATATGAAGGTGCCCATCCAGGACGCCCTGCTGTACCCCGAAAAAAGGCCCGGTCCCGTCCCGGCCTACCCCTGGGACCTGGAGCGCACCTGGACCTTCGCCCCGCCTGACCTGGAGCGCTTCCCCTGCCTGGGCCTGGCCTACGAGGCCCTGCGAGCCGGCGGGACCGCCCCCGCCCTCCTCAATGCCGCCAACGAGGAGGCCGTGGCGGCCTTCCTGGCGGGGGCCATCGGGTTTTGGGATATCCAGGCCTGCAACGCCGATGCCCTAAGCTCCCTTGATTCAGAACCCGCCTCGTCCATCCCCCAAGTCCTGGATGCGGACCGGCGCGCGAGGACCCATGCTAGGGATTGGATCGCGCGGCGCAGTGGCCGCCTTTGAAGGTTTTTGAATGTTCTTGATCTTTGCCCTTCCCGTTTTCGCCTTCGCCCTCGCAGGCCTGCTGAGCTGGGGACCGGCGGTCCTCATGATCGGTGGCCTCATCTTCGTCCATGAGCTGGGCCACTTCCTGGTGGCCAAACGCATGGGGATGCCGGTGGAGATCTTTTCCATGGGCTTCGGCCCCCGCCTGCTGGGCTTCAAATGGCGGGAAACCGACGTCCGCCTTTCGGCTCTGCCCCTCGGGGGCTACGTCAAACTCCACGGCTTCAACCCCGAGGATCCGGAAGCTGAGGACCCCCACGGTTTCCTGACCCAACCCGCCTGGAAGCGCCAGCTGTTCTACGCGGGGGGGGTCCTGTTCAACGTGCTGACGGCCTTGGTCCTGCTTACGGTGGTGGAAACGGACGCGGCCCGCGTCACGGGGGGGCACCCCCTGCCCTCCCCCCTCCAGGTGCTGGACGTGGTGCCCGGCTCCCCGGCCGACAAGGGCGGGGTGAGGCGGGGGGACCAGATCCAGGCCCTCGGCGAGCTCCGTTTCCCCGGGGCCAGCGACAAGGAGGCCGTCGCCTACATCCAGGCTCACCCCGGCCAGCCCATTCCCGTGGTGGTCACCCGGGAGGATCGGATCCAGACCCTCGCCCTCGTGCCGGAGGAGGTCGGGGGCAAGGGCAAGCTCGGCATCCAGCTCGCGTCCTCCCAATTCGCCTTCGATCGCCGGCCCATGCGGCTTTCGGACCTGGGGACCGGCGCACTCGGCGCCGTCAAGGTGACCTTCGCCATGGGAAGGCAAGTCCTGGAAGGCTTCGTGAAGCTCTTCACCTTCCGAGCCAACGTCAAGGAGTTGGGCGGCCCCATCGCCATCGCCCGCATGGGCAACGCCGCCGCCAAGGCCGGCTGGATGGTCTACCTTCAGATGACCGCCCTCATCTCCATGAACCTGGCCATCCCCAACCTTCTCCCCATCCCCTTCCTGGACGGCGGCCACATGGCCCTCCTGGCCTTCGAAAAGGCCCGGGGGAAGGACCTCTCCGTGGTCGCCAAGGAACGCATCCTCACGGGCGGCTTCTTCCTCCTGGCCTCCCTGATGATGCTGGTGCTCGCCATGGACGTCTGGAAACTGCGCCACTGAGCCTCGGGCGCCCAACAAAAAACCGCCCTCGCGGGCGGTTTTTTGTTGGGTCGCGGTGCGCCTAGTCCGTGGCGAAGGGCAGCAGCGCGATGTTGCGGGCGCGCTTGATGGCTTCGACCAGCATCCGCTGGTGGTTGGCGCAGACGCCGCTGGTGCGGCGGGGCAGCACCTTGCCGCGCTCGGGCGTGAAGCCCTGCAGGGTCTTGGTGTCCTTGTAGTCGATGAAGGTGGACTTCTCGACGCAGAACTTGCAGAACTTGCTGCGCCGACCGCCAAATTGCTTTTTCTTCTTGGGCTTGCCCTTTCCGTCGGTACGCCGCTTCATCCCATCACCTCTTCAGCAGAACGCTCCTTGATGCCGGCCTGGGCCTTGCGCTTGGATTCGCGCTCGTAGCGGACCTTCTGGCGGCCCGCCGCCTTCTGGTCCTCGTCCATGCGCACGGACATGAACTTGATGACGGCGTCGTTGTTGCGGTAGCGACGCTCGAGTTCGGCGATGAGCTTGGGACCCGCGTTCATCTCGAACAGGGTGTAGTAGCCCTCGCTGAACTTCTGGACTTCGTAGGCCAGCTTCTTGCGGCCCCACTTGTCGGTCTTGAGCAGCTCGCCACCCTGCTCGGCAATGATCCCCTCGAACTGCTTGACGAGCTCGTCGGCCTGCTCGTCCGTCAGCGTGGGGGAGGCGATGAAGATGCTCTCGTAAAGGCGCATCGTTCCTCCTTGTGGATGTGAAGCCCCCTCGACTTAGGGAGCAAGGAAGTGGCCCCCCAACGGGAGGCGCGAAGGATTAGCCTCTCAAACTTCCCCTTGAGGGGCAAGGGAAAGTTTGAGACGGGACCCGAGGGCTCAGGACCGCAGGCGGTAGCCGACGAAGGCCGTGATGTCCGGCGCGTGGTAGGTTCCCGCCTCCTCGCTGAACCCGAAGCGCCAGTGGGGCAGGGCGCGGTGGGTGAAGGTCCAGTGCTGCTGCCAGCCGGCCACGTCCACCCGGGAGATCCCCGTGTGGTAGGGGGTCTGGAGGTACCCCACGCTCAGCTCCAGGCCCAGGCCCCCGAAGAGCCCGGGGCCCTCCCCCTGGTAGGCCGCCCCGAAGCTGAGGCGGTTGAAGGCCCGCCGGCCCAGCACCTGGCGGTAGGGGCTGTCCTGGGGGAGGCCGATGATGACGCGCTCGG
>CAYSXG010000104.1:0-8618 GCA_964434895.1 uncultured Solibacteraceae bacterium
CCGCGTGGCCAAGGAGCTCGGTAGGAACCCCGCGCAGCTCGCCCAGGAGCTGGCGGCCGGCCTGGTCCTGGACGGGGCGGAGCTGGTCGCCGCGGGCCCCTACCTCAACCTCCGGCTCGCGCCCCGGGAGCGCGCCCGGCAGGTCCTGGAGGCCCTGGGCTCGGACCGGCCCTACGGGGCCGGCGCGCCCAACGGCCAGCGGGTGATCATCGAGTACAGCTCCCCCAACATCGCCAAGCTCTTCACCATCGGCCACCTGCGCTCCACCATGATCGGCCACGGCCAGGTGCAAGTGCACCGGTATCTGGGCTACGACGTGGTGCGCCTCAACCACCTGGGCGACTGGGGCACCCAATTTGGGACCCTCATCGCCGCATACAAGCTCTGGGCCGAAGGCCCCAACGCTGACCTCACGAAGGACTTCGAGTGGGCCGAGGAGATCCCCGAGAAGCGTCGTACGCCCCTCTTCCGCCTCTTCCAGCTCTACGTGCGCTTCCACGCCATGGAGGAAGGGCAGCCGGAGCTGCGGGAGGAGGCGAGGGCCTGGTTCCGCCGGCTGGAGCAGGGGGATGCCGAGTCCCGGCGGCTCTGGACCTGGTTCCGCGAGATCTCCCTCCAGGAATTCGCCCGCATCTACGACCGCCTGGGGGTGGCCTTCGACACCCTGGACGAGGGCGAGGCGTTCTACGAGGACCGCCTCGCGGGCACGGTGAAGGCCCTGGAGGCCAAGGGGCTCCTGAAGGAAGGAGAGCGCGGCGCCCGGATCGTGGATTTGGAGGACGTGGGCATCTCCACGCCCTGCATGGTGCTCAAGGCCGACGGCACCAGCATCTACGCCACGCGCGACCTGGCCACGGGCCTCTACCGCAAGGAACGCTACGCCTACGACCGCTGCGTCTACGTCATCGGCAGCGACCAGATCCTGCACATGCAGCAGGTCTTCGCGGTCCTCAAGAAGCTGGATCCCTGGTTCGAAGGACGGGTGATCCACACCCCCTTCGGCATGGTCAAGCTGCCTGAAGGCAAGATGAGCACTCGCAAGGGCAATGTCATCTTCCTGGAGGACGTGCTGGACGAGGCCCGGGACCGGGTGGCCGCCATCATCGAGGAGAAGAACCCCGACCTCGCCGGCAAGGCCGAAGTCGCCGAGATGCTGGGCATGGGCGCTGTCCTTTTCTTCGACGCCATGAACGACCGAGTGAAGCCCATCACCTTCGAGTGGAACCGCGTCATCGCGCTGGACGGCGACACGGGTCCCTACGTGCAGTACGCCCATGCCCGCATCTGCTCGGTTCTGCGCAAGGCGGGGGGGGACTGGATGGCCCGGGCCCAGCCCGGCCCCCACGACAGCCGGCGCGGCGCCGTGGTGCCCTACGCCCGGATGGAGGTCCCCGGCGATCTGGAGGGCCTGGAGGCCCCCGAGGCCCAGGCCCTCCTCTTCGAACTGGCGGGCCTTCCGGCCTCCCTGCGCGTGGCCCAGGAGCAGCTCATGGGCACCGCCATCGCGCGCCAGCTCCTGGCCATCGCCCGGGCCTTCTCGGGCTTCTACACCAACTGCCCGATCCTCGCCCCGGAAAACGGGGCCGCGACGCGGGAGGGTCGGCTGGCCCTGTGCGTGGCCACGGCCCGGGCCCTGAGGCAGGGGCTCTTCCTCCTGGGCATCCAGGCCCCGGAGGAGATGTAGTTCCGAAATCCCGCCGCGGGGGCTCGCCCCCCGGTCCAGTTTTCCATCCATTCGCGGGGGTGAGTGATGACCAAATTCGTGTTCGTGACCGGCGGGGTGCTCAGCTCCCTGGGCAAGGGCATCGCGGCGGCCAGCCTGGGGGCGCTGCTGGAGGCCCGGGGGCTGAAGGTGACCCTCATGAAGATGGACCCCTACCTCAACGTGGATCCCGGCACCATGTCGCCCTTCCAGCACGGCGAGGTCTTCGTCACGGACGACGGGGCGGAGACGGACCTGGACCTGGGCCACTACGAGCGCTTCACCTCCGTGCCCACGACCCGCAACCACACCATCACCACCGGCAAGGTCTACTACTCGGTCATCCAGAAGGAGCGCCGCGGCGACTACCTGGGCAAGACCGTGCAGGTGATCCCCCACATCACCGACGAGATCAAGTCGACCATGAAGAAGGTGGCCAAGGACGTCGACGTGGTCATCGTGGAGATCGGCGGCACGGTGGGCGACATCGAGAGCCAGCCCTTCCTCGAGGCCATCCGCCAGTACAAGCTGGAGGCCGGCCACGGCAACGCCATCAACGTGCACCTGACCTACGTGCCCTACATCAAGGCCGCCGGCGAGCTGAAGTCCAAGCCCACGCAGCACAGCGTGAAGGAGCTGCGGGCCCTGGGCCTGCACCCCGAGGTGCTGCTCTGCCGCGCCGAGCGGGAGATCCCCCGGGACCTCAAGGACAAGATCGCCCTCTTCTGCTCCGTCTCGCCGGACGCGGTGTTCAGCGCCAAGGACGCCACGTCCATCTACGAGGTGCCCCTGAACCTCCACCAGGAGGGCCTGGACGCGAAGGTGGCGGAGCTGCTGGGCCTCGCCAGGACCTCGCCGGATCTGGCCCCGTGGAACGACCTCATCCACCGCATCCGCAATCCCAAGGGCAGCGTGCGCATCGCCATCGTGGGTAAGTACGTGGAGTTCAAGGAGAGCTACAAGAGCCTCACGGAGGCCCTCCACCACGCGGGCTACGGCCTGGAGACCCAGGTGGACCTCAAGTGGGTGGAGGCCGAGCAGCTCGAAGGCGGGGACCCCGAACCCTTCCTGGCCGATTGCCACGGCGTGCTGGTCCCGGGGGGCTTCGGGGTGCGGGGCACCCGCGGCATGATCGAGGCCATCCGCTGGGCCCGGGAGAATCGCGTCCCCTTCTTCGGGATCTGCCTGGGCATGCAGATGGCCAGCGTGGAGTTCGCCCGGGACGAGGTGGGCCTGGAAGGCGCCGATTCCACGGAATTCGACGACAACCCCAAGCACCGGGTCATCTTCAAGCTCCGGGAGCTCATCGACGTGGAGGAGCTGGGGGGGACCATGCGATTGGGGGCCTATCCCTGCAAGCTCAAGTCCGGCAGTTTCGCCGAGAAGGCTTACGGGACCACGGAGATCAGCGAACGCCACCGCCACCGCTACGAGTTCAACCACGAGTACCGGAAGGCCCTCGAGGACCGGGGCCTGTCCTTCACCGGCATGAGTCCCGACGGGGTGTTCGTGGAGATCGTGGAGGTGGCCGACCACCCCTACTTCCTGGCCTGCCAGTTCCATCCCGAGTTCAAGTCCAAGCCCCTCTCACCCCACCCGCTCTTCACGGCCTTCGTCAAGGCCAGCGCCGAGCACGGGAACTAGATTTTAGGAGCGCCCAATGAAGAGCCGCCTCGCCCTCTCGTTGTCCCTGCTGGCTTCCACCGCCCTGAGCGCCCAGGGGCACGAGTTGCAACTGATGGCCTTGCAGCAGGCCGTCGGAGCCTCCGGGAACCTGCCCGCCACCACCTACCGTCCCCTCGCGCTGCTCTACGTCTACGAGCCCTCCCGGAGCTCCGATCTGCCGGTCTTCCAGTGGGCCTTCGGCTTCGGCATGCCCCCCTCCCAGGAAGCCTCCTACCGCGCGCCGGGGATCTCCGACCGCTACAAGCCTGGTTCCTTCCTTTCCCTCGGATTCCGGATCCAATCCCCCGGCGCGTTCCGAGTGGGGGTCGGGCTGGATTTGAGGGCCGGGACCGACACCCGGGAAAGCTTCTCGGGGGACATCGCCGGCGGCGGGGATAGCGCCAAGGCCCGGGTATGGGCCAATCTCCACGCCCGCTACTCTCCCCAGCGGGCCGGCCTGGCCCCGGTCTTCGGGGCCCAGTGGGGCGCCAGCACCGGTTCCGACCCGACCCCCCACCGCGAATGGGGCCTCTTCGCCGGAGTTCGCTTTTAACCGCACCGCGCACCGCACGTCATTGATCTAAGGGAGGACAACGTGTCCACCGCCGCCCTCGACAAGCTCTGCATCGACACCGTCCGTTGCCTCGCCATGGACGCGGTCCAGAAGGCCAACAGCGGCCATCCGGGCACGCCCATGGCCCTGGCCCCGGCGGGCTACGTCCTGTGGACGAAATTCCTCAAGCACAACCCCGCCAACCCTCACTGGGTCGACCGGGACCGCTTCGTGCTCAGCGTGGGCCACGCCTCCATGCTCATCTACAGCCTGCTGCACCTCACTGGATACGACGTGTCCCTGGAGGACCTCCGGGATTTCCGGCAGTGGGGCTCCAAGACCGCCGGCCATCCGGAAGTTCACCACTGCCCCGGCGTGGAGACCACCACGGGGCCCCTGGGCCAGGGCATCGGCAACGCCGTGGGCATGGCCATCGCGGAACGCTATCTCGGTGCCACGTTCAACCGCCCGGGCTTCGACGTCGTGAACCACCGCACCTTCGCCTTCGCCGGGGACGGCTGCATGATGGAGGGGGTCTCCCAGGAGGCCGCCAGCCTCGCGGGCCACCTCGGCCTGGAGAAGCTGGTGCTGTTCTACGACAACAACAACATCACCATCGAGGGCCACACGGACCTGGCCTTCACGGAAAACGTCGCGGCGCGCTTCGAAGCCTACGGCTGGCGCGTCATCAAGGTGGCCGACGGCGAGGACCTGGGGGCCCTGCAGGCGGCCTATGAGGAGGCCCTCGTCCCCTGCGGCAAGCCCACCCTCATCGACTGCAAGACCATCATCGGCTACCCCGCCCCGACGAAGCAGAACAGCCACGACGCCCACGGCGCCCCCCTCGGCAAGGACGAGATCGCCGCCACCAAGCGCATCCTCGGCTGGGACCCGGAGGCCCACTTCCATGTGCCCTCCGAGGCCCTGGACCACTGGCGCACGGCGCGGGACCTGGGCGCGGGCCGGGAGGTGGAGTGGCACGCCCGCTTCGAAGCCTACCGCGCGGCCCATCCGGAGCTGGCGGCGGAATTCGAGCGGTGGATGTCCGGGGACCTGGGCGCCGAATGGGAGGGGGCCCTCCCGGTCTTCACTCCCGCGGACCCCAAGCTGGCCACCCGCGAGGCCAGCGGGAAGGTCCTGAACGCCCTGGCGCCCCACCTCCCCTTCCTGGTGGGCGGGAGCGCGGATCTCGCCGGCTCGAACAACTCCGATATCAAGAAGGCCGGGGACTTCGGCCCGCGGGAGAACGGGCGGAACTTCCACTGGGGGGTCCGGGAGCACGGCATGGGCGCGGCCCTGAACGGCATGTGCCTCCATGGCGGCCTCCGCCCCTACGGGGCCACCTTCCTCATCTTCAGCGACTACATGCGGCCCTCGATGCGCCTGGCCGCCCTCATGAACCAGCCCGTGATCTACATCATGACCCACGATTCCATCGGGCTCGGCGAGGACGGCCCCACCCACCAGCCGGTGGAACAGGTCATGACCCTGCGCATGATTCCCAACATGCGCGTCTTCCGTCCGGCGGACGCCGCGGAGACCGCGGCCTGCTGGAAGGCGGCCCTGCTTCGGAAGGAGGGCCCCACGGTGCTCGCCCTCACCCGCCAGAAGCTGCCGGTGCTGGACGGCGTGGACGAGGCCGGGGTCCGGAAGGGCGGCTACGTGCTTCGGGGGGCCGAGGCGGCCCGGGCCGTCCTGGTGGCCACCGGCTCCGAGGTCCACCTGGCCCTCGCGGCCCAGGCCCGGCTCCAGGAACAGGGCGTCGGAGCCTCCGTCGTCTCCATGCCGAGCCTGGAGCTGTTCCTGGCCCAGGAGGAGTCCTACCGGGCCTCGGTCCTTCCGAAGGGCCTGCCGGTGGTGGCCATCGAGGCCGGTGTCCGATGGGGCTGGGAGCGGGTGGCCGACGCCGTCGTGGGCCTCGACCACTTCGGGGCGAGCGCCCCGGCGGAAGTGCTCTTCGACAAGTTCGGCTTCAACGGCGATCATGTGGTCGCCGTCGTCCACGACCTCCTCGGGAACTGAGCATGTCCCTCCGCACCTTCAGGAACCTCCAGCGCCTTCGGGACTCGGGCCTCGACGTCCCGACGGAGGCTTGGCACGCCACGCTCGAGCAGGACGAGCGGGGGAACCGCTGGGAGCTCGACGTGTTCCAGGAGGGGGACCGGGAGGTGTGGACCCTCGTGCTGCTGGACGACGACCGGGCCCTGCAGTGGCGGGACGGGGAGCGAATCGCCGGCCTGTGGGTGCCGGACCGCAAGGGCATCCAGGTGGACGAGGGGGACCTCTTCGGCCTCTTCGGACTGAAGGGCCGGCCCATCTCCCGGGAGCCCGACGAGGACGAGGATCCGGACCTGGAGTACTGACGTTCGAAGACGCCCTTTGGGCCTTCAACGTTCCGTGGCGGCCTTGTACTCGAGGTTCTCGGGGCCCGTGTATTCGGCGGCGGGGCGGATGATGCGATTGTGGGCGTGCTGCTCGAGGATGTGGGCCGTCCAGCCCGCGATCCGGGAGACCGCGAAGATGGGCGTGTAGAGCTCGAAGGGAATGCCCATCTGGTAGTACATGCTGGCGCTGTAGAAATCCACATTCGGGTAGAGGGGCTTGGCCCCCGCCAACACGCCCTCCTCCAGCTTCACGCTCATGTCGTACCAGGTGCGGTTGCCGGTCTCCACGCCCACCTGCTCGGACATGGCCTGCAGCACCTTGGCCCGGGGGTCCTTGGTCTTGTAGACGCGGTGCCCGAAGCCCATGATCTTGCGCTTCTGCTCCCGGGCCTGCTCCAGCCACGGCTCGACGTTATCGAGGCGGCCGATCTCCAGCAGGGTGCGCATGACCTGCTCGTTGGCGCCGCCGTGCAGGGGTCCCTTCAGGGCCCCGATGGCGCCCACCACCGCCGAGTGCATGTCCGAAAGGGTGGAGGCGATCTCCCGGGCCGTGAAGGTGGAGGCGTTGAACTCGTGGTCGGCATGGAGGATGAGCCCCATGTCCATGGCCTTCACGAAGAGGTCCGGCTGCTCCTTGCCGGACATCATGTAAAGGAAGTTGGCGGCGTGGCCCAGGTCCGGGCGGGGGGCCACGGGTTCCTGGCCCACGGAGATGCGGTAGATGGCGGCCACCAGGGTGGGGAACTGCGCCGTCAGGCGCATGGCCTTGGCCAGTTCGCTGGACCGGCTGGTCTCGTCCCCATCCACTTCGAAGATGCCCATCATGGAGACGGCCGTCCGCAGGTGGTTCATGGGGTGGCCTTGGCGGGGCAGGGTCTTCAGGGTGTTGAGGACCCCCACGGGCACGCTGCGGTGGAAGCGCAGCTCCGCGTCGAAGGCCGCGAGCTCCTCCGCGCTGGGCAGGCGCTCGTTCCAGAGGAGGTACACCGTTTCCTCGAAGGAACCCTCCACCAGGTCCACGATGTCGTAGCCCCGGTAGACCAGCCGTCCCAGCTTCCCGTCGATGAAACAGATGGAGCTGGTCCCGGCGACGATGTCCTCGAGCCCTTCCTTGAACGCAGCTTTTTCAGTCATACAACCCTCACGCTACACGCGGCAAACCGCTCACTCTACCCTGGGAGGACGGGCGGGCCAAGCCGGGGTTCCGGAGGGGGCCCTCCTGCCCGGTTCTTCGACCTCGCATGGGAGTTTCATGAGCTTCGTCCTGATGACCCAGTCCGCCGGCCTCGGCGCCTCCCCGGACCGCGGCACCCTCGCCCTGGTGGCGGCCCTCTTCCTCGTCAGCATCCTGGCCCACCGCCTGTGGCGCGGAAAAATCCGCGCCGAGGACGAAGTGCTGGCCCTCCGCAAGGACCAGGCCTTCAGCCAGGGGCGCTACCGGGCCGGCTTTCGGGCCCTGGGCCTGCCGGCGGCCTTCGCGGATCGGGCCACCGGCCTGGTGATGGAAGCCACGCCAGGCTGGGTGGAGGCGGGCCTCCTGGAGACCGGCCAGCCGGTCTGGAGCAGGGAACCCGCCGCGGAGGCCGTCTGGCGGGAGATCCCCCCTCCCTCCGAGGACGGCCGCCCGGCCCCCTCCCGCCTGCTCCAATTCCAGGGCCAGGCCCTCCGCGCCACGCCCCTGGGCGGTGAAAGCCTCGGCGTCGTCCTGCTGGAGCGGGTGTGAGGGGGCGCGGAACGATGCCCTCTCCTCGGCTCGCGGCCCTCGCGGCCGGGCTCCTGGGGCTCTTCGCGGCCTCGCCGGGAGAGGCCCAGGCCACGCCTCGACCCAACCGCGTGGCCTGGGAGGAAATCTTCCCCGAGCCCCTGCCGGAGGCCGTGACCGGGCTGGCCCTGGAGGCCACCAGCCAATTCCTGAGGCCGGATCGGCGCCAGGGCTCCGACGGCCGGAGCCTGGCCCGCCTGGACGGGGAGGAGTGGCAGCTCACGGGCGACTGGGCCCTGGCCCTGGGGCCCGGGCGCCTCAATCTTCGCCTGCGCTTGGTGGAGCGCAGCGGAGGTTTTGCGGACCAGGCCTTCGTCACCTGGCACTCCATTCTGGGAGCCCCCCAAGGGGGGAGGAGCTCCATTTCATGAAAACGACCCACACCACCGCCACCACTCCGAAAGTGGTTGCAGAGGGGTTCGACCAGGTGCGCCACGGCGAGACCGAGGCGAAGCCAAGTCCAGATCCCAGCGCGATGAGGATCATGGTAACGGCCACTGCGGCAAGGGCGCCGCCGATGATGGCGCCCCAGCTTACGGCCGAGCTGTTCCC
>CAYSXG010000105.1:0-8605 GCA_964434895.1 uncultured Solibacteraceae bacterium
CGACCGAACTGCCACGCCGCACGGCTTGTCAGATCCAGGAACTCCCGCTTGACAAGGGTATTTCGGCGGGACGTGCTTCACAACTCGCAGTCGCGGCGACGCGGCAGGCGCTGGACTCCGCGTCGCTCTCGGCCGACTCGCTGAAATTGGCCAGGCTGTCGGTGATTGTTGGCACAACAATGGGCGAAACGGAGCATATTGAGGAGCGTCTGGAATTACCAAAAGAGGATTGGCTGTCGACAGAGCATGCTCGAAAGATTATTGGCGGCAGTCCGGGGTGCATTTCGCGAACTGTGTTGGATTCTTGCGGCGTCGATTCCGCCCACGCCATCGATCTTTATGGAGCATGTGCGGCCGGAAATATGGCGCTTCGGATGGCACGACGGCCACTGCTGGATGATGAAATCGAACTTTGGAACCCCGGCCGCCCCGGCGCTGAGACCCCCGTAGCGGCCAAGCACGAAGGTCCGCGAAGGATTCCGCAACGCCCTCCCGCGATCCAGGAGCAGCTCCGAGTACTGAAGGCCCAGGGTGAGGATGAAGGAGGCCGACGGGGACCATTCGCTTTCTCCATAGGCCTTCCGGATGCGGTAGTCGATCTGCCGGGGGTTCTCCGAGCCCGGGCTGAACAGGGTGTAACGGAAGCGGTGCCACCCCTGCTCGAAGCCCAGGATGAGGTGCCAGGCCTCCCCCAGGGGCGTGCGGACCTGAAGTTCCCCTCCCAGGCCCTGGTTGAGGTCCCGGTCCACCCACCTCCCGAGCTGTCCGGTCTCCCGCTGCCCGTCGTAGTCCAACTGGTCCGAGAACAGGTTCCAGTCCCAGGCGACGCGGGCCAGCCCCTGGACCTCGCCCCAGCGGGGCTCGAGGCGCAACTCCCCGAAGGCGACGCGGTTCCGGTAGAAGTTCCCCTCGTCCCCGACCCGGGACTGGAAGGGAGCATGGGGCAGGCGTTGAAGGCGGCTCATCCAATAGGTGGCCAGGCTCCAGCCGGCCCCGGAGGCCACCCCGTAGGCGTGCTGCCGCTCCTCCCGATCCAACCCGGCGGGAAAGAGCTCCGCCGACAGTTCCGGAAACCTTTGGGCGAAACCCGCGCGGCGGAAGCCCCCGGCCTCCAGGCGGAGCCGGACCCCGCCCAGGGGAAGGGCGGCACTCCCCCAGAGGTCCACCAGTCCCCCGCTTCCCGCGGAGACCCCCAGGCGCCCCTCCCCGGGGCCCTCCGCCCGGGCCTCCAGGGTCACGACGTTCACCACCGCCAGGAAGGCGTTGCTCCCATAAAGGCTGGAAGCGGGCCCCCGGATGATCTCGATGCGGTCCAGGCGCTCCATGGGGATGCCGAGGTCCTCCCCCACCTTGGAGGAACCCACCTCCGAAGGGGAGTTCAGGGGGTGCCCGTCCAGTAGCACGAGGACCCGGGTGTTCTGGTCCCCGAGGACGTAGAGCCCCCGGACGCCCACGTTGGCGTAGGCCCGATCGTCGTTGTCCCGGAAGCCCAGGACCCCCGCCAGGGCCTGCCCCACGGTCCGATATCCCAGGGCCCGGATCTCCTCGGAACCCAGGACCGTCACGTCCGCCGGGGCCTCCTCCGCTCCCTGGGAGCGGCGCCCCGCCGCCTTCAACTGGTGATCCTGCAGGGCCCGCTCCAGCAGGGTCTCCGCATCCTGCCCGGGGTCCCCCGGCCCCGCGTATCCCACGACGCACCCGCCCAGGGCCAGGGCCCCGACCAGCCCCGAGGCCGCCCCCCTCATCGACGTTCCTTGGCGTAGTGGAGCACCGCGGCCCGGAAAGCGAGGCCCGACTTGCGCACCTGCTCCTGGTAGACCGTATACACGGGCCTTCCTCCCTCCACCTCCACCACCACCGCGGCGCCGGCGGGGACCCAGTCGGGGTTCCCGCAGAGCACCAGCTTCCCGGACCGGGCGTAGGCCCGGGTCTCCGCCTCCGAGGCGGCCCAGGCCATCGGAGCATCGGGGTCCACCTCGACCCCTTCGCGCCTCAGCACCCGTGCCACGGCCGGATCCTCGCAGGCGATGCGCCTTTGGCCCTCACCCGCATTGGCGGCCAGGGCCCGCAGGAGGCGCGCCAGGGGCGTGGGCGCAAAATCCGGCTGGCCCACGGGCGCCATGAGCGCGGTTCCCACCGCGAGGGTCCTTCCCAGCATGGAGCTCCAAGTGAGGGCCCCCCTGTTATCGGCTACGGGCCCCTTCCGCTCAATTCCGGGGAGGGCCTATTGGAGGGTGGGATGGAGCAGATCCGGTCCGGCCTGAAGGGCCAGGGTCTCGAAGGGGGTCGAGACTTCCAGCGGGTCCCCGGGGCGCATCTTCTGCAGGGCCCGAAAGCGGGGCGGGGGCAGGAGCACCACCTCTGCGGGGCGCAGAGGACCGGCCTCGAGGTCCTCCCAGGCCTTGAAATCGCAGGCGCGGTCCTGCCCGGCGGCCCGAAGGCAGAGACTCCCCTCCCCCAAGGGCCCGATCTGGAGCCAGCCGCCGAGGATGGCGCCCGCACCCTCCGGCAGGGCCAAGCAGAACCCCGCGAAGCCCCCGCCATGCATCCCGACGATCGCCAGGGTCGGATGGGGTGGATCGGCCAGCCAGGCCCCGGGCCCCCGAACCACGAGGCGATCCAGGTGGGTCCCGTCGGCGCTTCGGGGCAGGGCCGGCCGGGGAAGACGGGGCAGCTGCCCAACTTCCGCCAGGGAGGGCGCGGGGGGAGGGGGGAAGCCCCCCCGCCGCACCCATTTTTCAGCGTAGGCCAGGGCCTGGCGGGCCCGGTGGAGCCCCCGGGGCCCCGCCTCCAATAGCTGTCGGAGGCTCGGCGGGACCAGGGCCGCCGCCAGGGACTCCGCCTGCCCCTCCCCCAGCTTCCGAAGCCGCAACTGCTCCACCCGGTTCAGGTCCACCACCCGCGAAGGGTCCGAAGGCAGGGGAGCCACCAGGATTCGTCGCTCCGTCGGGCCCTCCCGCCACACGATCGTCCCGAGCCTCATGCCGGGCCTCCCTGGGTCTCGATCCAAGCCCGCACCTCCGAGGAGAGGGCCTTCGGTCGGCCGGCCTCGAAGTCCAGCATCACCTGGACGGTGCGGCCTTCGGCGGCCAAGGCCCCGTCCGCCAGGACCCGGTAGGCCAGGTCGAAGGAGGTCCGACCCAGCCGCGAGCATCGCAGTTCTACCTGGACCTCCTCCCCCATCAGGATGGGCCGGCGGTAGTCCACCTCGAGCCGCACGATGAGGAAGCCCTCGTCGGAAAAAGGGCGCCCCCCGAGATAGGCCCGCCACCACTGCCACCGGGCCTGCTCCAGGTAGCTCACGAGCACAGCGTGGTTGACGTGGTCCAGAGGGTCCAGGTCCATGAACCGGACCTCGATGGGGTGCTGGAAGGGCATGGCGGCTCCTCATCCCAAGGTAGCCGAGTCATGCTGGAACCATGATCGCTTCCGAACGCACTCCATGGGCCCTGGATCGCAGCTGGACGGATCCGCTCACCACCCTCCTGGCCCTGCTGGTGCTCTTCGGGAGCTTGGCCGTGCTGCGCCAGCGCACGGCCCCGCCGCCGCCGGCTACCTCCGTGAGCCTGCAGGGGCGGATGCTGGAACTGCCCCTCGTGGCCCCGCGCGTCCTGAACCTGCCCGCCGGCACCTTCAACCGATCCCCTGACTGGTCCGGCGCCTGCGCCAAGGCGAGGACCCCCTGGGATCGCGCCCTGGTGGCAGTTCTGGCCGCGGACCAGGGGCATCCGGAGGAGGGCCGCGCCTGCGCCCAGGGAGGCGATCCGGCTTTCCAAAAGGTCTTCGACTTCGCCTACGGCTCGGGCCCCACCCCTTCGAATCGGGAGCGGACCCTGGTGGAGCAGGGACTCCGGGGCACCTGCGGAGGGGGATTGCTGGCTTCCAGGCTGGCGGAACGGGGGCACGGGGATCCAGCCTCCCTGCGCCGAGGGGCCCTGGACCTCGCCCTGCGACGGCTCCTCCTCCTGGGTCTCCTGGGCCTGGCGGCCATCCTCCTGACCCTGGGCGGGGTGGCCACCGGCCTCTACCTGATGGTCGGCGCCCGTCCCCCCCACCCGGCGCTGCCGGCCTGGGGTCTTTCGGGCCGGGCCCTTCTGCTTCTGCTCTTCGGGTGGTACAGCGTGCTGCTCTGGTCCGGCTCCCTCGTGGGACCGCTGGTGCGGGCCCTCCCTCCTCCCCTTCGGCCCCTGGGCCTGCCCCTCTCCTACGGCCTCCACGCCGCCGCGGGGACGGCCCTGCTGCTGGGCATGGAGGGGACCTCCCTCGCCGGCCTCCGGCGGCGCTGCTTCGGCGCCTCCCCCTGGGGGCGGAGCCTGGCTTGGGCCCTGGCCTACCTCTCCCTAGGCGTGGCCGCCGTCCTTGGCGTCGGACTCGTCCTCAGCCCGTGGATGAAGGGGGGGCAGCCTCCCCAACGGGAGCTGATGGAGATGCTCGGGGCCTCCCGCTCCCTGGGGATGACCTGCCTGCTGTTCCTCACGGTGGCCGGTCTCGCCCCCCTCTTCGAGGAGGTTCTGTTCCGTGGGCTGCTCCTCCCTTGGTTGGCGGCCCGGGTGGGACGGGGATGGGCCCTGGCGGGGACCGCCCTGCTCTTTGGTCTCATCCATCTGACTCCCGCGGGGCTGCCCACCCTGAGCACCCTGGGTCTCGTGCTCGGCTGGGCCCAGCTCCGTACCGGAAACCTGAGGGTCCCCGTCCTGGTCCACTGCGCATGGAACGCCTCCGTGTTCCTGGTGGCCCGGAGCTGGCTGGGGTCGGGTGCTTAGTTCCCGCCCATCTTCTCCAGCACCACCGGCCGGGGGATGCCTGCGTCCATCCGGGTGATGAAGGGCTTGTAGCCCTCCATCGACACCACCAGTTCCGAATGGGGATCTACGGTCGGGAGGGCCTTGATGGGGGTTCGTCCCATCAGCATTCCATTGATGGTCACCTTCGCCCCCGGGGGGTCGGATTCCACGCTGATGGCCTGGCCGGGCCTTTCCAGGGCCACCTGGACATCCTGGTCGGTGGGCTGGAGGAGCTTGATGACGTCATTGAATCCCTCCCGCTGGATCAGGAGGTTCTGGGCGTGGCCGGCGATCCTGACCCCCAGCAAGGGGGTCTCCCCGACGTAGAGCCCGTCCACGAAGACCTTGGCCCCGCTAGGGTTGGTGGTGACGTTGAGGGTTCGCGGGGGACGATTGATCCGCGGCAGCAGCCATTGGAGGCCATAGATGAGCCCGATGGCCACCAGGATCCCCTTGACCCAAGCCTTCCAGGGGAAGGGGACGGGCTGAACCCTGGGCTGCACCACCATCCGCTGGGTGGCCTGGCTTCGATTGGGCTGGGATGGGGGATCATCCAGGTCGATCCGCTTGGGCCGAGCCGGACCCGACATCATGGGCTTGGGGGGTTGGGGCGCCATCACCGGGAAGGGCGAGGTCCGGCGGGAGGCCATCATGTCCCCGTCCTCGGTCTGGTTGAGCGTGGCGAAGAGACGGGCCTTGGCCCCCGCCTGGAGCGGCAGGGCGTCGATGAGCTCCTCGAAGAAGTCCACCAAGGCGGGGTAGCGTTCGTCCGGATCCGGCGCGAGGGCTCGATGGAAGACCCGGCCCACCGTCGGGCTCATGTCCGGCGGCGTGAGAGGGGGTTCCTTGAGGATGTGGGAGATGATTCCCGTGAGGCTGGATCCGGGGTGCGGGAGCTTCCCGGTGAGGAGCTCGAAGGCCGTGGCGCAGAAGGAGTAGCGGTCGGAGTTGGGGGAGGCGTCCGCCCCCTTGAGCACCTCGGGGGGGGCGTAGGCCGGGGGGCGGGGAAGGTCCCCGGTGGTGGTGACCGGGGGGGGGTTGGTACCCGCCACGTCCACGGAACGGGATTCCAGGAGGTGCTCGGGGCCGAAGGGGGCGGGCTCGGGTCCCATCGAGGCGTGGGTAAAGGAGCGGGCGATGCCGAAGTCCATGAGCTTGGCCCGCCCTTCCTCGCTGAGCAGGATGTTCTCGGGCTTCACGTCGCGATGGATGATGGCCATCCGATGGGCGGCCCTCAGGGCCCTCCCCGCCTGGATCAGCACCCGCACCGAGGTCTCGAGGTCCAGGGACTTCCCCTTGATGTGCTGGGCCAGGTTCTTCCCCTCGACGTACTCCATCGCGAGGAAGGGGCCGATGTCCGGCTCGATGCCCACGTCGTACACCGTCACCACGTTGGGGTGGTTCAGCTGGGCGCTGATCTCGGCCTCCCGCTTGAACCTCAGCATGGCGTGCTCCCGGGCCTCGCCGAAGGCCTTCACCACCTTGATGGCGACCCGGCGCTTGAGGAGGGGATCCTCCGCCAAGTAGACCGTACCCATGCCCCCGTGCCCGAGGACTTGCTTGATGAGGTACCTGCCCACGCGTTGGGGATCGGCCATTGGATTCCGGAAGAGTCTCTACAAACCTGTAACATCTTATGACTCCGATGCATGGGATTTCTCCGTTAAAATGTGGGGTTGGTCCCACGCCGGAGTTCCCATGGCCGCCCTGATCGAAGCCATTGAAATCAAACGGAAGATGTTCTTCGAATTCGAGGACACCCCTTTCCACTGCCTGGACGTGGAGGTCTCCACCCCCACGGCCCGGGGGGGCCAGACCCTAGTTCGCATCAAGATGCGCAACCTCAAGACCCGCGCGGTCTTCGACAAGACCTTCAAGGCCGGGGAGAAGTTCAAGGAGCCGGACCTGGTGATGGTCCCGGCCTCCTACCTCTACACGGACGGGGACGGCTCCCACTTCATGGACCAGGAGAGCTACGAAACCCACACTCTCAGCGGCGACATGCTCGCCGACGCCCTCGACTACCTTGTGGAGGGGCAGATCGTCCAGATTCAGAAATTCAACAACAACCCCATCGGCCTCCAGCTCCCCCAGCAAGTGGAGCTCACCATCACCTACACCGAGCCGGGTGCCCGGGGCGATACGGCCAGCGGCAACGTCACGAAGCCCGCCAAGCTCGAGACCGGCATCGAGATCAAGGTGCCCCTCTTCATCAAGGAAGGTGAAAAGGTGAAGGTGAGCACCGAGACCGGGGAATTCGCGGGCCGGGCCTGAGAATTCATGACCCGCAAATTCCGCCTCGGCCAGAGCCGTGACGCCCAGGATCTGGACCGCCGGGACCACTACTCCCGGGAGCGGAAGGGCGAGAGCAAGCGGCGCCAGCAGAGCGCGGAGCGCCTGCAGACGGGCATCGAGCAGCACGGGGCCGAATCCATGCTCCACCTGCCGGATCCCACCCCCTGGCTGCATCTGCCCGAGGCCACCCTCATCCAGCGCCATAGCCAATGGGTGGACCTGGAGCTGCCGGACCATTCGATCCTTCGGGCCACCCTCGGCGGCAAGCTGAAGGGCGTGAAGCTGGTCTGCGGGGACCGCGTGCGCTACTCGCCGGTGCCCCTGGACGCGGAGCAGGGCTACGACGCCAAGCTGCCCCAGGCCCAGGTCATCGCCGTCCTCCCCCGCCGCACCCTGCTGAAGCGGGGCGGCATCGACGATCGGGAGCCCTGGCAGCTCATCGCCGCCAACGCGGACGAGCTATGGATCTGCGCCGCGGTGGTGGATCCTCCGTTGCGGCCGGGCCTGCTCGAGCGGGCCTACGCCCTCGCCCTGGACGCGGGGCTGGGCTTCCGGGTGGTGGTCACCAAGCGGGACCGCGTCTCGAAACGGGACACCCTCCCGGAGCTGGACCCCCTTCGGGAGATGGACCTGCCCATCCACGAGACCTCCGCGGTGAAGGGCGAGGGGCTGGAGGAATTGCAGGCCCTGCTGAAGGGCCGGGTGGTGGTGCTCTGCGGCCACAGCGGCGTGGGCAAGAGCACCCTCGTGAACGCCCTGCACCCTGCGGCGGAGCTCCGCATCGGTGACCTCACGAAATTCGGCACCGGCAAGCAGACCACCACGGCCGCAAGATGGCTTCCCCTCGCGTCGGGGGGCACGCTCATCGATACGCCGGGGGTGCGTACCCTCAGCGTGCGGGGCCTGGACCGCGGCCTGCTGGGCCAGGTCTTCCCGGAATTTTCCCCCGCCTGGCTGGAGGACCCCATGCAGCTGGACCCGGAGGACGAGGAGCTGGGCCTGGACTACCCCGAACGGCTCCAGAGCCTCCAGCGCCTCTGGCTGGAGATGGGGGAGCGGAACCCCAACCAGCGACCGGGCCTTTGAGTCAGCGCCAGGCCATGTCCCGGTAATCGAATTGCCCGTGGCCCAGGAGGTGGACCTTGAGCACCTCGAAGTTGACGGACAGATCGAAGTCGCGGGGCATGATGTAGCTGGGATGCCGGACGGTGATGCGGCCGCCGAAGGGATTGGCGCTACGCTTGGCGCCGGATTCCGCGGTCCTCACCAGGGGCTGGATGGGGTAGTTGACTTTGTAGAAGGCCTTGGCGATGAGGGCGGAGCAGATGACCTCCCGGCTGGTCGAGCTGCCCAGGTAGAGGGGCTTCCGGCGGAGCTTGGGGGGCATGAGGTGGAAGGGCATGAGGTAGCGCGCCAGGTCCAGGATGTTCCGGCGGTCGTAGCTCACGCCGAGGTGGCGCATCATCTCCGCCAGCACCAGGTCCAGGTCCTCGGGCAGCAGGCCGAAGGGACGGCAGATGCGGATG
>CAYSXG010000106.1:0-8586 GCA_964434895.1 uncultured Solibacteraceae bacterium
GGAGAGCTCGACGGCGGCAGGGATGGGGCGGTAGTGCTCCCGGATGAGGGCCCGCAAGAACATGGCGGAGATGGCCGACGCCGGGATGAAGCAGATCAGCGTCCAGTGGAAGCGGGAGAGGATCCAGGCCCCCACGGTGGTGGCGAAGAAGTAGCCCGAGCTGATCATGATCCCGAAGATGCCGCCGAAGACCCCCCGCTCCTTCACGTGGAACCAGGTGCTGTTCACCTTCACCACCGACAGGGCGCCGAAGCTCTGGAAGTACATGTTGAGGCTCCAGAGGAGGCTCATGGACACCAGCAGCTTCGTGGTGTGGCCTTCGAGGAACATCAGGCCGATCAAAAGGTTCAGGAGGGCCGCCCCTGCGGAACCGATGAGGATGGCCCTGCGGCCCCCAAAGCGGTCCGCCAGGGGGCCGTTCAGCGCCACCGACAGGCCGTAGGTCCAGAAGCCCGCCGTGGCCACCAGGCCCATCTGGGCCTTGTCCAGGTGGTACCACCTCCCGATGTCGTCCTTCACCACGTTGAAGTTGTAACGGCCCATGTACATGGCCGCGTAGGTGAGCCCCAGGGGAAACCAGTTGAGGAATCGCCTGTATTTGTAGGCTTGGGAATGTTGCACGAAGGGCTCCGAGGGACCGACTCTCCAGACTAACGGAGCGGGACCGGGAGCCGAAGTGACGAGATTGTAAACGGGCCCGGGCCCTGAAACGCCCCGTCACGAAGGCCCCCGCGGGGGCAACCAAGGAGGACACCCACCCTCACAGGAGAAGCCATGCGCACGATGATCCGCGTCCAGTTGCCCGTCGAAGCCGGGAACAAGGGCATCCAGGACGGTTCCCTTCCGGCCCTCGTCCAGGGCTTCGTGGAGGAAGTCCGGCCCGAGGCCGCCTACTTCATGACCCTCGACGGGAAGAGGACCGCCCTCTTCGTGGTGGACATGGAGGGCTCCCACCAGATGCCCATCCTGGCGGAGCGCTTCTTTTTCGGCATGAACGCCGCGGTGGACTTCTGGCCGGTCATGAACGCCGAGGAGCTGAGGCAGGGCCTGATGGGTCTGAAGCTGTAGGCCCCCCGGGGCGCCCGCCCAGGCCCGGCTTGCTAGACTGGACCGACCAGTCGAAACCGTTCCTTCGCGAGGCGCCCCATGGCCGTGGTGAACCCCCAGCAGTACCAGAACATGCTCCGCCGGGCCCGGGAGGGGCGCTTCGCCTACCCGGCCTTCAACGTGACCTCCACCGAGACCGTGAACGCCGTGCTGCTGGGCCTCCGGGAGGCGGGCGCCGACGGCATCATCCAGATCAGCACCGGCGGGGCGGAGTTCTATTCGGGGATCGGGGTGAAGAACATGGCCAAGGGCGCCATCGCCATGGCCGACTACGTGCGCTACATGGCCGCGGAGTACGACGTGAACGTGGCCCTGCACACGGACCACTGCCACCCCAAGCACCTCGAGGCCTTCGTGCTGCCCCTGGTGGAGGAGACCGAGCGGCGCCGCGCCGCAGGCCGGCCCAACCTCTTCAACGCGCACATGTTCGACGGTTCGGAGCTGCCGCTGGCGGAGAACCTCGCCCGCAGCGCCGAACTCCTGAGGCGCTGCGCGGCCTCGGAGCTGATGCTGGAGGTGGAGACGGGCATCGTGGGCGGGGAGGAGGACGGCCACGACACCAGCGGCGTGGCCAAGGAGAAGCTCTACACCACCCCCGAGGACATGGTGGCCGTTCACCGCACCCTGGACCCCCTCGGCCCCTACCTGCTGGCGGCCACCTTCGGGAACGTTCACGGCGTCTACAAGCCCGGCAACGTCAAGCTCAAGCCCTCCATCCTCAAGGACGGGCAGGAGGCCATCGCCCGGGCCTTCCCGGGGGCCTCGGCCATGCTGGTCTTCCACGGCGGCTCCGGGTCCAGCCTGGAGGAGATCCACGAGACCCTGGACCACGGGGTGGTGAAGATGAACATCGACACCGACACCCAGTACGCCTTCACCCGGGCCATCGCCGACCACATGTTCAAGAACTACGACGGGGTGCTGAAGGTGGACGGCGAGGTGGGCCAGAAGAAGGCCTACGATCCGCGCCCCTACCTCAAGAAGGCCGAGCAGGGCATGGCCGACCGCGTGAAGCGGGCCTGCGAGGACCTGCGCTGCGCCGGCAAGAGCGCGGGCCGGGGGCTGTAGCCTTCGAGGGAGACCGGCACCGTCCGAAGCGCTGGCTTGGCATCCCCGCAGGGGAGGCCTAAGCCGGTCCGAGGCGATGCGCAAGCAGCGAGTCGTCGCCCGATTCCCTTTGTCTTGGAGCCGCCATGCGGCGCATGAACGCCCCCCCTGCCAGCGTGGAGGCCTTCGTGATGCGTTCCCAGGAGGGCCTGCACCTCCTCCTTTTGCGCCTTCCCGCCGGGGCCTGCCTGGAGGATGCCCGCCTGTTTCGGGAACGCCTCCTCCAGGCCCAGCGGAGGCCCTCGACCTGCATGCGGAGCCTGTCGGGCGGGCTGTCCTGATGCTGGTCTCCGAAGCCTGTGAGGCGGATCAGCCCGGGGCCTCCCCCTTGCCCTGCAGCAGGTCCACCACCGCCTGGTTGAGGCTGCGCCGGGTCTCGTCGCTTTCGTAGGCCCTCGTGATGTAGCGGGCGCGCAATTCGATGCCGCCGCCGGCGGGGACCACGTGGAGGCCCGGCACGGTGGAGAAGGCCTTGATGCGGTAGCGGCTGGCGGCGCGCTGCCACTCGGCCTCGGCCAGCTTCGCGTTGGCCTCCGTGCGCTGCGCCACGAGCTTCTGGATGCCCTCGATGATGGGGTAGGGGTCCCTTCCGGCGGGCAGCACCGTGCGGAGCTCGTCCCACATCCACTGGCCGGAGGTGGAGAAGTTGAAGAAGTGGCCCTCGATGGCGAAGCTGTTCACGAAGGCCACCCGGCGGCCCGTGGGGTGGGCGGCGTCGCCCAGGGGACCGGTCTCCAGGAGGACCGTGCGCAGGAGCCCGATCTCGATGACCTCCCCGCCCACGCCCTTGATCTCCACCCAGTCGCCGATGCGGATGCCGTTGCGCCCCATGAGCACGAACCAGCCGAAGAAGGCGACGATGAAGTCCTTCATGGCCACCGTGAGGCCCGCCCCGGCCAGCCCGAGGATGGTCGTGGCCTGGTTCGGGAGGCCGAAGACCACCCACAGGGCCGCCAGCAGCCCCGCGAGCTGCAGGGCGAAGACCGCCAGGACCTTCGCCGTGCCCAGCCGCTGGGAATCCTCCGGCGTCGGGGCCAGGCGCCTTTCCAGAAGGCGTCCCCCCGCCGCCACGGCCAGGCCGATCAGGAGGATGCCCAGGAGGTCCCCGAGGACCCCGTGAAGGGCCGCCCGTTCGTGGGCCTGGACCAGGTCGGTCCAGGCCTCGTAGACCTCGCCCAGCTCCCGCTCGTCCTGGAGGCGCTTGCCGCAGTCCGCCAGCAGGCGCTGGTCCCCCATGTGGCGCCGCAGGGCGCCCATGGCCTCCTGGGCCGCCTCCCGGGAGGCCCCCCGGCGGGAAAGGCCTCGGGCCTGCTCCTTGACGGTCTCCCGGTCCTCCCTCCCCTGTTGGACCCGCTGGGCCAAGTCCATTCGGAGCTGGGTGAGACCTTGGACCTGCTCCGCGGCCTCCTGCCGGGCCCCCTCCAGCCGGGCCCCCTTCCGCCTCAGGCCGAGCCAGAGCCGGGCCTTGGCCACGAGGCTGCCGGCGGGCCGCCCCCAGGGCTCCGTGGCCGGGGTCGCCGAGGGCGCCTTGTCGGCGGCCTCGTGGGCGGCCTTCAGGCGCCGGATCCGGGCCTGGGGATCCCCGCCGGCGGCCTCCAGGTCCTCGGAGGCCTCCTCCCATTCGTCCTGGTCCAGCTCCAGCTGGGCCTTGGCCACCTCCAGCTGGTCCTCCAGGCCCTCCTTCTGCGCCTCCTTGGCTGCCGCCACCTGGGCGGAGAGTCGTTTGATGAGGGCCTGGTCCGCCTCCACCGTCCCCTGGGCCCGGTCCCGGCTGGCCCGGGCCTCCTGGCCCTCGGGGCCCAGGGCCGGCGGATGGTCCACCACCGCGCGGAGGGCGTCGGCGAAGGCGAGGTCCACCTCGTGGTTGGCCAGGCGTTCGGCCTGGCGCTGGAAGTCCTGCTCCTCCGGCGTCGTGGCCAGGGGGCCGAAGCCCCGGGCGGTCTGGAGGGGCCGCTCGTCCACGAGGGAGGCGCGCGGAGCCGGCGCGTTCCGGTGCCTAGAGGACCGGCCGGAGGAGGAAAGCTCCGGGGAGGCCTCCGGGCCCCGGGTCCAGATCCACCCCGCTAGGGTGAGCATCACCAGCAGCGCGGTGCCGGCTAGGGGGATCCAAGGTCGGGTGTTCATGGACCTGATGGTACGTGAGGAAAGCTCAAAGCCCCCGCTTCAGAGCCTTCTCCCCGAAATGGGAAACCCGCAGACCCTTGTCCCGCAGGCGGACCAGGTCCTGGTTTTCCAGGTACTCGATGTCGTCGGCGGGGGCCCCTGCCTTGAGCAGCTGGTCCCGGGTTACGCCCGGATGCTGTGAAATGAGTTGGAGGAGCTTCCAGCGGCGAACCGTGATGACTTCGACCATGGCGTTCTCCTCGTGGCCCGGGGCGACTTGGCACCGGATGCCGGTGGGCCCGCGTGTTTCCCGGGGGGCGCTCGGCTCCGGATCCCTGTCAAGTCAGGCGGCAGGGCCCCTCAATTCTACGCCGTCGGCCCCCCTTTCAGGCCCGCCGTTTTAAGAAGGGCCTGAATCTGGTTCTCGAGCTCCCCGAGAAAGCGGGAACGGTCCTTGGGCGCGTAGGGCTTGGGGCCGCCACCGATTTCCCCCATGTCCCGCAGGAACGCGCTCAGTTCGCGGCTGGCCAGCGCGTCCCCGATGGAGTCCTGAGAAAAGGCCCTGCCTCGCGGGTCCAGGGCCCGGGCGCCCTTGGCCAGCACCCGGGCCGCTAGCGGGATATCGGCGGTGACCACGAGGTCGCTGTCGGTGGCCTGCTCGGCGATCCAGTCGTCGGCGGCGTCGAAGCGTCCGCTCACCACCACCAGGGCGATGAGCGGATCCCTGGGAAGGCCCATCCGGCTGTTCGCCACCACGTGGACCCGAAGCCCATGGCGCCGGGCGACGCGAAAGACCTCCTCCTTCACGGGGCAGGCGTCGGCGTCCACGTAGATCTGGATCAAGGGCGGATGATCCGATTCGCGCTCCGGCGGAGCGGGGTGAGGGGGGATCGTTCAGGTTGGGGGGCCACGGGCTATTGTGGCCGCTTTATCCCTCGTGCAGTAGGCCGGAGCCATCTCTTCAGAAGCCGATTGCACAACCCGGGCCCGGGCCGCAGGGAGGCCTAGTGTGGCCCGCTTGAAATAGCTGGATCGAAGAGGTCGAAGGCGGGCCCCATTTCCCCCCAGCCAACGCATGCGTTGGCTGGGGTCTAGGGGCATCGGGGCATGGGATGCTCAGCCCGAGGGGGCCTGGGTCGCGAGGCTGCCTTGCAGCCTCGACTCCCCACCCCGCTGGGCTTCGCCCTCTGGCGCAGAATCAAGCAGCGCTTGATCCTGCCGTCACCCCCTGGGGGCACCGCCCTCCAGGTATCGCAAGCGGTGCTTGCTCCCGTTCGCATGCGCTTACGGACCTGGAGCCTCTCTCCAGGCCCCACCTCGGGGTGTCCGAGGAGGGTTGGAATGGTGCAAGTATTTCGGACGGACACTGCTGGGAGCGGCATGGCCTGACGTGCCCCCAAAGCTCAGGGACTCCCCTTGTCCGGCCGACAAAGGGGAACACATTCCCATCAGGGGGAGGACGATGGATCAGATCCGGCGGCGGGTCAGGATGGCCGGGCGTGGGATCGCCGTCGCCGCCTTGGCGGCGGCCCTGCCGGCCCAGGCCCCCGGGGAGGACGAGGCTTTGAACCTGAAGGCCCTGGAGGCCCTCTTCAACACCCAGGTGATCGTGGCCTCCAAGAAGGCCCAGCGCATCTCCGAAGCCCCGGCGGTGATCTCCCTCATCACCTCCCAGGACATCGCGGAGCGGGGCTACCGCTCCGTGGCCGAGGCCCTCCAGGACGTGCCCGGCCTTTACGCGGTGAACGACTTCCTCACGCCCAACGTGGGCGTGAGGGGCATCAACGGGGGGCTCCGGGCCTACAACCGCATCCTCAAGGTCATGATCGACGGCCAGCCCGTGGCCTTCCGCCCCGATTCCACGAACTTCCTGGGGCCCGAGCTGCTCCCCATCTCGGTGGTGGAGCGCATCGAGGTGGTGCGGGGCCCCGCCTCGGCCCTCTACGGAGCCGACGCCTTCCTGGGGGTGGTGAACATCCTGACCCGCTCGGCGGAACCGGAGGGCCCCTCGGGCGCCCTGCTGGTCCGGGGCTCCCTTTCCGGGGACTCCCTGGGGGGCGGGGAGGGCTGGCTGCGCCTGGGCGGCGAGAAGGGGGGGCTCCTCCTGGCGGCCTCGGGCTACGGCCTGGACCGTTCGGGCTACGCCCTGCCGTCCTCCTCGCCCTACCGCCTCACCCACGCCGGGGAGGACCTCGTTTCCCGGGGGGACAAGGCCTCCCCCCGCAGCTACCTGCTCAAGGGGAGGGTCCAGGTGGCCGAGGGCCTGTCCCTGGAGCTCCTGGGCCACGGCAGCCGCCTGGACCGCCACGCGGAGTTCCTGGACTTCGGCACCCTGGCCCCCGCCAGCCGCGTGGATTTGGACAACGGCTTCTACCGGGCCAAGGCGGAGTGGGAGCTGGCCGAGCGGACCACGCTGACGGGCCTCTTCGCCCTCGCCCGGGGGGGGCCCGCCGCCGACGAGCGCCTGAGCTCCGGCTCCGCCTCCTCCTACCCTCGGCGGCAGCTGGACTACCGGGACACGGAGCTGGGCCTGGAGGCCCGCCGGGATTTTAGGGACGAGGACACCCTCATCCTGGGGGTGGACCGGGGCCGGGACGACGAGCAGCTCATGAACGTCTACTCCGTGGATTCGGCCACCGGCGCCTCCACGCCCACGGGGGAGGTGCAGGGCCGCCGCACCTTCGGGACTACCGGACTCTACGCCCAGTACGTGGTCTATCCCGTCGCCCGGGCGGGCATCACCCTGAACCTGCGCCGGGACCAGCACGACGTCTACGGGGCCAAGACCACCTACCGCGTGGGCTCCGTGGTCCGCCTCGGCCCCACTCTTTCCGCCAAGCTCCTGGTGGGCACCTCCTACAAGGCTCCGGCCCCGTGGCAGCTCTACGCCCAGCCCCTCTACGCGGGGGAGGTGGTGGGCAACGGCCGGCTGGAGCCGGAGACCGCCCGCACTTGGGAGGCGGAGGTGGCCTGGTACCCGAGCCCCTCCTTCGCCATGACCGTGAACGGGTTCCAGAACCGGATCCGGGACAAGGTGGAGCTGGAGCCCCTGGGCATCAACCAGGTGCCCCGGAACACCGCGGAGCAGGCCTCCTACGGCTTCGAGGGGCAGGCGCGCTACCTGCGCCGCCGGGACGCCTTCATCCTCGGCCTCTCCTACCAGAAGAGCGAGGACCGCCAGCGGGATCCCTTCCGGGGCACGGTGGCGGTGCCCACCAGCAGCTACCCCGCCTTCATGGGGAGCCTGCGCTGGGAGTCCCGCCTGCCGGCGGGGGGGCAGCTGAGCCTGGTGGAGCGCTACGTGAGCCCGCGGCGGGCCACGGCCTCCAACATCCAGGAGAACCTGCTCCGACCCTACTCCCTGCCCGCCTACGCGGTGCTGGACGCGGCCCTGAACCTCCAGGGGCGCTGGGGGCGCCGGGACTGGAAGCTGAACCTGAGGGGGGACAACCTCCTGGACCGCCGCACCGCCGATTCCGGCTTCGCCGGCGTGGACCTGCCGGGCCCCCGGCGCCAGGTGGTCCTGAGCCTGGGCCTGGGATTCTAGGAGCCTGAACGTGAAACGCGGACTCGCCCTCCTCCTGCTCCTGGTGGTCCTGGGCTGCAGCCGCCTGGACGAGGACCCCAATCCCCCCCACCCCGAGGCCCTGCACATCGGCCTCGTGGCGCCCCAGACCGGCGCCGCCGCCTCCTTCGGCCCGGGCTTCGTCCAGGCGGCCCGCCTGGCCGCCTACGAGATCAACGGGGCCGGGGGGGTCAACGGCCGCCCCCTGGAGATCCTCGTGCGGGACGACAAGACCAACCCGGACTTCGGGGCCCAGAGCGCGGGTGAGCTGGTGCAGGCGGGGGTGGTGGGCAGCGTGGGCCCCTACGCCAGTTCCGTGACCCTCGCCATGGCCAATCGGGTCACCATTCCCGCGGGGATCCCCCTCATCAGCATCTCCTCCTCGCCCCTCATCACCACCCTGGCGGACCATGGCACCGTGTACCGCACGGCCCCCTCGGACGCCTTCCAGGGGGTGGTCCTGGCCCAGCAGATCCGCTCCCTGGGGGTCCGGCGCGTGGGGGTGATCTACAAGAACAACGCCTACGGGGCCGGCCTGGCCCAGGCCTTTCGAGGCGCCTACGAGGACCCGGCCCAGGGCTGGGCCCTCACGGCCTTCGTGGCCTACCCCGAGGCCAAGGTCATCGATTTCAGCGCCGAGGTCGCCCAGCTCCTGGCGGGCGGCGTCCCCGATGGCCTCGTGATCATCGGCTACATCTCCGACA
>CAYSXG010000107.1:0-8543 GCA_964434895.1 uncultured Solibacteraceae bacterium
AAAAGGCTCGAAATCGTTTTCGGAAAGACCAACGAGGTGATTGCGCGCTACAAGGGCGCCACCCAGGCAAAGGCGGCATTCGAAAAGGAAACGGCGGCCTGGGCCGAGGAGGCCAAGCAGCTGGAGGAGAAGCTCCAGGAGCTGGGCAAGACCGCGAAGCCCTCGGATCCCAAGGCCCTGGAGCAGGGCCGGCAGATGGCGTCGCGCATCAAGGCCCTGCGGGAAAAGGGCGCCCGGCACGACCAGGAGCTCATGCAGCCGGTGGTGGCGGAGGTGAATTCCGGCATCAAGAAATTCGCCCAGAAGCACGGCTACAAGCTCGTTCTGGGCACCCTCCAGGGCGGCGTGGTCCTGCACGGGGACGAGGCCTTGGACGTGACCGAAGCCCTGATTTCCGAACTCAACCGCTGATGGTCCTCCGTCCTTCGATCCGGGTCCTCCTGGGAGGACTTCTGGCGGGCAGCCTGGCCTGCGGGCCCCGGAGCGCCCGGGAGCGGGAGCGCCAGGTGGCGGAGGCCACGGAGCTCGTGGAAGAAGGCGGTACGAGCCCCTTCGAGGGGCGGCTGGCCTTTCGGGCCGCGGAGGCCATGGCCATCCAGGAAGTGCCCTACGCCCCCACAAAGGAGGCCCAGGCGCAGCTCTGGAACGCCTACCAGCGCTACCGGGGGCAGTGGACGCTGCGCCTCACGGTGGGGCCCAAGGCTTCCGCCAAGACCGATCCCCAGAATCCCATGGCCCTGGACATCGAGAACAACGGGGGGATGTGGCACGACTTCTCCCGAAACCTTCAGCGCCTGATGTTCGAGATGAAGGCCTTCATCCGTCTGAGGACGAAGGACGGGCGGGAGATCGAGCCGAGCCTGGTGGAATACCAGCGCACTTTCGGGATGGGGCGGGACCGCACCTTCCTCCTGGTCTTTCCGAAGGTCCAGGAGGGCAGGGCCGTCGCCCCCCCCTTCGAGGTGCGGGTGCGGGAATTCGGGCAGGGCACGGGCCTGATGAATTTCGACGTGAAAGGCGTCCCCAGCGAGATGGGGTGGTGGCGCCTGAAGCGGTTGTGGAAGGCCTCGGCCCTAGCCGAGGCCGCTGAGATGGGTTAGGGGGGGCCATGAAGGCGATCCTGAAATCGAGTTGGACGAAGGCCGCTCAGGTCCTGAAGGGCCTGGGAGGGGAGCGCCCCCTGCGCCGCGCCACCAGCCTGGTGCTGCTCTACGTGCTGCTGGTCCAGCCCGTGCTGGGCCTGCGGCTGCGAGCGGAGACTTCCGGCGCCACGGCGCCGGAAGTGACGAAATTCGAACCCGTGGACACCACGGACCTGGTGAACCTGGCCTCCGGCGACTTCACCTACAACATCCCCATCCTCAACGTTCCGGGCCCCGAAGGCGGCTACCCCCTCTCGTTGAACTACCATTCGGGCCTCCAGCACGGCGAAGAAGCCTCCTGGGTGGGCCTGGGCTGGGATCTTCAGCCCGGCAGCATCGCGCGGTCGGTAAGGGGATATCCGGATGATTTTTACAATGAACGAATTAATAAACGATTTGGATCGAGTAGTTCGTATGAGTATTCCATTGGTGTCACTTTTCTAAATAGTGGTGTTGGGGTGGGGATTTCCTACGACACCAATAAGGGTTATGGCGGCTATGTGAGTTATGCTGGAAATAACCTTGGCGCGAGGGCTTCATATTGGCAAGACGGGTCCTGGAGTGTTGGTATTGGTTACACCATGGATAACGGCTATGGTGCGGAAGTTACGTATGGATCTTCAGGTTCCGTGGGTGTAGAGGTGGGTTCTGGTGGAAAAGCTGGGCATGTTGGTGTTAGTGCCAATACCGACCGCGGCCATACCACCTATGGTGTTTCGGCGGCCATGAACGGCGGTGTGAGTCTCTCCTGGGATTCTTCAGGGCACACGAACATCGGCGTAAATGCGGAACATGCCTCCGCCTCGTTTAGCAACTATAGTGGTGGGGGGATTCAACAAGATTCAATCACGATTTCCATCCCGGTTTACGCCATTACTATTGACCTGAGTTACACCGAGTATTGGATTGATAAAACAGAATCAGAATTAGCCTATGGATACTTTAATCACCATCTTCAGAATGCCTCAGAGAGTCGGGTCAACGAATGGCTTATGGAAAGCGACCCCAAGGCCATCCCCGGGGATGACCCTAAAAATAGCTTAGGTTCTGGCTTTAATTATTCGCCGAGTTATGACCATTACACCGTCATGGGCCAAGGCACAGGGGGAAATATCCGCCCCACGCGCCTCCGCGACTGGGTCTACCATCCCAAGCGCGTGGACGATTCCTGGAGGGAGGCCATGGCCTGGCCATGGATGGACGCCAATGGTTTTGCCCAGGAGGGGTTAAGGGCTCGGTTCGTGTTTGACGGGGATAATACGGAAGTGCTTCCCGCCAATAGCCTGGGCCTCAATCGCGTCGGACTTACGGCTCGGGGAAACGACGGGCGGGGAGGGTTGCTGGCGAATCTTTCCAGTCTGGATAGCCCTGGCACGACGACGGCCAACCAGCTGCTCGCCGATATCAAGGCGCTGGTGCCTACCAGCGGAGATCTATCCACCAATGCCTTTAATGGAACGGTTGCGGACCCCCTTTACCTGGGAAAGGCCTTCCGACCCCAAGGGGGCTCCCGTGTCGTGAACCCACTCCTGGATACGGGGGATGGACACACCTTCGTGGGGTTTGATGTCTGGGAATTGGATGGCAAGCGCTACCTATATCATGAAGTTGTTCAAAACTTATGGTCTGAGAACCTGGCGAGTAACGCCTATGATCGATCCGGGGACTGGTTTCGAAGCGTCGCTACGATTAGAAAGCCCTACGCCTATGCCTGGTACCTCAGTGAACTTCGCTATCCTGATTATTACGACACCAAGGGGGACGGTCTTTCCGACGATGACCAGGGCGGATGGGTGAAGTTTACGTATTCGCAGGCCGCCCAGGATTATCGGTGGCACACCTCTCCGGATGCTGAATTCAATGACGGCCCCCTCAATCGCGTACAAGAGGTCGGTCAGAAAAAAGCGGGGATGATGTATGGCATGGAATACGGTGCCAAACAGCTTAAATATCCATTGAGCATCGAGACAGCAACTCATAAAGCTTTTTTCTCGACGTCGCCACGAATGGACGCCCAAGAAATATCTTTTACCCCGAAAATTTTTGATGATCATTTTTATGAATTTTATCAAATGGGGTCACCTCGCAGGGATTTGCAAAAATTTCAATTTCAAAAAACAGAAAATGGTAAAATTGAAATAAAAACATATGACAGTTCTATTTGCTGCCAGACTATTTACACGGGTGAAACATTTAATAATTGTGCCCAAAATGGCGTGCCGCAGGGTCTGGCCAACATGGGGATTTGGATCCACGATAAGCATCAACCACTGCCTCGTCCTTGGAAACTGGTTCGCCCTGGAAATAGACGCATGGGGGGGGATAATCCTATTAAGCCTTGGGTAAATGGTTGGACTTATACTTCAAGTTATAATGCCATAAATGGACGTAATGGATTAGGTGACGTCTATGAACTGGATGGAAAGGCTTATCCAGATATGGCGTGGATTAGTGTTAATGGAATCCCTGTCCGTGTAGATAAAATTACACTGACTTGGGACGATTATTTGACGTCCAGTGGTTATAGCACTGAACTCGAGCATACTTTTTATTGTACATTTGAAATTGACCCATCTTCTCAATTTTGGAATAACTCGGATACGCTGAAATATTCCCCGTCGCTATTTCAGGACATCAGAAAACAATGGTCAGATATGCAAATTTCTACGAGTAAAACTACTAATAACTATGTTAGTTTTAAAAATCTTTCCATGCAAAAATTGGACGATATCTACCTCATTGAAAAGAGTACAAATCGTCTTGTGAAGCAAATTCATTTCGAATACGGCTACGATCTCTGTCAAGGAACCCTCAACAGCACCGCGCCTCCAACTTCTTCCCGAACCACTACGGGCGGGAAGCTGACCCTCAAGTCGGTGCAGGTCTTCGGAGAAGACGGCATGGGGGCGGGCAACGGGGCGAAGCTGCCTCCCTATCGATTCTTTTATGCCCACAATCCGGACTACGGATCCAAATACGCCTACGACCGCTGGGGGATGCACAAGTCCAACGGGGCCATGTGGCAGCATCGGGACGCGGTGGCCGAGGACCAGGACGCCTGGGATCTGACCCGGATCCAGCTGCCCACGGGGGGCAATCTCTACGTCCAGTACGAGCCCAAGGACTATGCACGGGTCCAGGATCGGCGCCCCCAGAACGCCGCGGCCAACCGGGGCATGGTGGGCCATTACGAGGCGGATCTGAAGGGCTGGCTTTCCAAGATGGGCCTATCCGCGTGGCCGGCCACGAACACGGAGTGGGACGCCTTCATCACCAAGACCGGCACCACGCCCATGCAGCTCTTCGCGCCGGGGGGAGATACGGCTTCGGACGGGAGCGCGGTCCCCAAGATGGCGACCAAGCTGCCCCACGCCTTCGCTCCGCTGGATTCGGCGCCGGTGCCCCGGGATCTGGTGCGGTGGTGGAGCCGGAACCAGGCCTTCACCACGCGCCAGGCCAGCGCGGCCTCGGCCATGAGCATCGCGCCCCCTCCCGCCTCCGGTACCGCCAAGGCCCTCATGCCCCCGGTGGCGGTGGGATCGGCCTACAAGACCATGGCCTCGGACCTGCTGCGGAATACGCGCATGGTGAACCTGGTCTTCGAGTACTTCACGGCGGGGGATCCGGGCACCTCCACCCACCGAAGGCTGGCCCGGCCCCTGGATGAGTTGAATCCCGACGGCATGAAGGACCGCACGGAGGAGGACCGCCGCACGGCCCAGGCCTTCAGCGTGCTGGCCCTCCTCACGGTGGACGCCGCCACCAACCGGACGAACCTCACGGTCATCGATCCGGACTTCCGGTGGCCGCGCAAGGCTCCGGACGCGGCCTACGTGACCTGGACGCACCCTTGCGCGAAAGTGGGGGGCGGCGTGCGGGTGAAGCGCCTGGTGGCCAGCGATGACAGGCGCAATTACGTCACGTCCTACACCTACCAGGACGTGGTGGACGGGGAATGGACCACCAGCGGCGTGGCGGTGGTGGAGCCTCCGCCCTTCAGCTATTCCGCCGACGACGATCGGGTCATCTATCCGGAATTCGGCGGATGGGGCAACGAGCGAGGCGGGGGCATCGTGCACAGCCGGGTTTCGGTGCGCCATAGTTGGAACGAGGATCCGACTCCGGCGGGTATCGTGAACCCCGCCACGGGAACTCCGGTGCAAACCCTGGGGGGTGAGAGCGTCTTCCGCTTCATCAGCCCCGCGGACCTGCCCCATCGCATGGCGAATGCCGGCTATTCGAGCCTCGACGCCGGCGGGAAGACCCGCCGGGTGAAGGTGACCGAAGTGTTCAACATGGGGGCCTGGTGGGGCCAGCTGCTGTGGCGGGAGGATCGGGACGCCCAGGGCCGCACCCTTCAGCGTGTGGAGAACCGATACACCCAGCTGGACGGCTACCTGCGCTACTTCCCGAGGGCCACGGCTGCCGACGGGGCGCCCACGGGCACCGACGTGGACCAGGAATACCAGTACCAAAAGAACTACAAGCTGGGCACGCCCTCCTACGCCCTGACCCGGGGGGACCGCAGCTACGACTGGGCGGAGAAGTATTCCAATGCCGGAGACCGCCCCCTGCCGAACCTGACGGATCCGGCCACCGATTCGGTGGCGGAGCAGGCCTTCCCGAAGGCCGCTCCCGGGTACCTGAACGCCTCCCTGAATCTCACCCTGGCCTATCGGACCGACAATGCCGCCCTGAGCTCGGTGGACCTGGTGCGGGAATTGAACTTGAAGCCCCTGGTGTCCGAAACCCGGACCTATGCCGAAGGGGCGGCCTCCAAGCCCACCGCCATCCATCGGAACACGGTGTGGGAATCCCGGACGGGCCAGGTGCTTGAAACCTGGACCAAGGGGAGGACCTCGCCGACGGGAACGCCGGGCAGCAGCGATCCGACGGCGACCCACGAATGGCTGATCTCCCGAACCTGGCCGGCCTATTGGGCCTACCCGGGCATGTTCAAGCGGGACGATAGCCAGGCCGGCTACGGCATGCCCATGGCCGGTGCCGAAGGCTTCGCCTCCGGGGTCGTGAACATGCTGAGCCAGACCACCCAAAGCACCACGTCCCGCAGGGTGCCGGGCTCGGCCTCGGAGACCTACCTCAATAGCCGCATCGAAAGCTGGTGGCAGGCCCCGGGGGGGTTCAGCCAGCGCTGGCTGAAGGGGGGGAATTTCGTTTGGAACGGGTCCGGAGCCCTGCCGCCGGCCTTCGACGGATACCCCGCCAAGGACAATTGGACGCCGGCCTCGGTGGTGGACGCCGTGGGCGGGTACCAGCCCTACAAAGCCAAGGGTTGGTTGTTCACCGGCGCCGTGACCCGCTACGACGCCTACGGCCATGCCCTGGAAGCCGTGGAAGGGGACGGGGTGTTCGGGTGTTCCAAGTACGGATACAACTCCACCGCGAACTTTGCGGGCACCCTGCCCGGCGGGCTGCTGCCCGTGGCCAAGTTCACCAATGCCCGGGACGCGGAAACCCTCTACATCAATTTCGAGGATCCCACCCAGCTTCCGGACGGCACCGTGATCCCGCGGGGGGACCGGATCCAGGTATCCGACGATCCGTTGGTCCGCTTGGGAACGGCCTACACCGGGGAGGCGGCCTCGAGCCAGTCCCTCACGCTGAAGCTACCCACCAGCCCGGCCGTGAGTCTTTTCGAACTGCGCTACTTCGTGAAGGCGGCCAGCGCCGCGGCGGCCAAGGCCACCTATCCCACGGCCCCGGAAATCCTGGGGGTCACCCAGGTGGAAGGGGGCTGGTGGCTGGTGCGCGCCAAGGTGGCCGCCGGCCAGACGCGCACCTTCGGGGGCGGAGGCTCCCTCATCGACGACGTCGCGGCCTTCCCGTGGCGAAGGAACGGCGCGCCGGCTTCGGTGAGCCACTTCGGCTACGACCGGGCCCTGGGCCTGGTGACGAGCATCACGGGGGCCAACGGCCGGACGACGCGCTACCGCTTCGACAAGCTGGGGCGCCTGATGACCACCTACGACGCCTACGGCAATCCCAGCGCCTCCACCCGCTACTACCACATGAACAAGTAGGCCCGCCCAGGCTCTTCGCGTAGGTGTGCGATGCGATACGTGATCGGAATTCCCCCCCTTCTGGCCCTGCTGGCCGGCGCGGTCCAGGCCCAGGTGACCCCCGCGCCCCGGCGGGTCTCCCCGGATTTCCAAGGGCAGTTGCCCTTCCAGTGGATCGTGGAGGGAAGCGGGACCCTGCGCGGGCTCCGCCTGGGGCTCCTGAACGAGCAGGGCAGGGAGGTGTGGTTCCGCCAGGATTTCGAGTTGCGGGACCTGGGGGGCGGCCGGTGGCAGGCCTGGTCCCTGGAGGCGCCCAAGGAACTCTTCAAGGGCCTGTCCGCGGGGCGCTACACCCTGGCCTCCCGCATGGCCTGGGACCAGGGGGGCCAGCTTCGTACCGAAGAAACCGAAGGGGCCTTCCTGCTAGAGGGTAGGGGCGAGGGCTGGCTCCAGAAGGCCTACCTGGGGGGCGAAGCGGGGCCCGTGGCGTGGAAGCTGGGCACCCAGTGGCCCCGCGCCGGCAGCTACGCCCTCCAGGGTCGCGGGGCGCAGAACCTGCGAAAGCTTCGCTACCAGCTCGTTTCGGAGGCGGACGAGGCGGTGCTGCGGCCCTGGACGGAGCTGCCCCTTCAACCCTCCACGTCGACGTGGAACCTGAGGGGCGACGAACGGTGGCCCGACGGTCCCGCCCTGCTCTGGATCCTTCAGGAGGGGAGCCAAGGACAGGCGTGGGTGGAAAGCCGGGAGATCTGGTTGGGACGGTCCCCGGTCCAAGGCGGGCCCAGGGCCGCCGACCTTCCCAAGAAGCCCGTCGGGGTCGGCTCCGCCCGGTCCTTGGGGACCGCGGCCGCCGTGGCGGACGCCCCCACCGTGGCCAACGTGGAATGGATGCGGCAGATCGAGGACTCGGTGACGCCCCTGACCTGGGACCAAAGCAACCGCGTGGCCACGGTGGGCATCTCCTACTGGGATGCTGAGCGCAACGAAGGGAACCTCTTCCCCACCGGAAGCCAGGCGCAGTGGCGCCCCATGAGCCTGAGCCTCACCGGCGCCAACGGGCTCGGCAAGCCGCTTTACGGCGTGAACTACCTGCTGGCCTCGGGGACCAGCCTGGACACGGTGGTGGAGCAGGCCACCCGGGACGCCTTCGTATTGCCCCAGGGGGCGGCCACGCTCCAGGTGGGCGGGGCCCTGGCCCCGGTGGTGATGAGCCCCGGGACCGTGGAGGATTTCCTGGGCAAGCCCCTGGCCGCGGGCTACGGGTGGGCCGCCACCCTGGGGGACCCGACCGGCCCGCCCGGGGTAGGCGCCCCGGCCAGGCCCCGGGCCGTGAGCCAGCACGCCCAGCCCGGGGGCCCCTTGGGGCAAGCCCGCGGCCGCC
>CAYSXG010000108.1:0-8515 GCA_964434895.1 uncultured Solibacteraceae bacterium
GCTCGCCGCATTCGAGGGCCTCGGCCAGGGCGGTCTTGGGGATCACCCGGAGGGGCCCCCCGAGGCGCAACAGCACCTGCTGGGCGTCCAGCAGGCCCACCTCCAGGGAGCGCCCGATTTTCTGGGTCTGGCGCAGCATGGCGTCGATGGAGCAGCCCGAGGGGTTCGTGCCCATGGTGCGCTCCACCACGGCGAGGACCTGGGACTCGAGCAGGGTCCAGTCGGAATCGATGGAATGGCCGTGGGTCTTCCAGTGGGGCTTGAAGGCCTCGAAGCCCTGGGCCAGGCCGGCGGCCTCGCCTTCCGTCAGCGGACGCTCGAAGGCGAAGAGCCAGAGCCGGGCGTCGTCGGGGAAATCAGGGAAAAGCGAGGACAGCATCGATCACCTCGCTTCCATTCTACGCGTCTTCCGCCTCTTTTCCTGCGGGATCGGCCAGGGCCGCCCGGAGGGCCTCCACCAGCGGGCGCAGGCGATGGGGCTCGGAGAGGTAGGCGCCCCGGGCGGCGATGAGGCGGGCGGAGGTGGTGCCCAGGAGGGCGATCTCCCGCAGGCCGTGGGCCCTCAGGGTCCCGCCGGTCTGGACGAGGTCCACGATGGCGTCCGCCAGGCCCAGGATGGGCGCCAGCTCCACGCTGCTTTGCAGGGGTACCAGCTCCGCCGTGAGGCCCTCTCGGTCCAGCCAGGCCTCGGTGGCTCGGAGGAACTTGGTGGCCAGGCGCAGGTGGGGACGCCGGCGCAGGGCCTCGAGGTCGAGGCCGGCGGGGCCGCAGAGGGAGAGGCGGCAGAGGCCGCTCCTCAAATCCGCCAGCTCCAGCACGTCCACCTCCAGCTCGTCCAGGGTGTCCGAACCCACGACGCCCAGCTGGGCGACGCCCCCGGCCACGTAGCGGGGGAGGTCCGCGCCCTTGAGGAGGATGGCCTCCACGCCGGGGGAGGAGGTGGGGATGCGCAGGCGGCGGCTGCGCAGGGCCTCGGCGTCCAGGGCCAGGGGGGTGGCCGCCAGACGGGGCAGCAGCTCGTCGCCGATGCGGCCCTTGGGGAGGGCGATGAGGAGGGTCATCGGGGCTCCTGGAAGAGATCGGGCCGGGTCTCGGCCAGGTCCAGGAGCCGCGAGATCCGCACGCAGAAGCCGGCGGCGTACCAGGGCCGGCCCAGCTCCCGGAAGAGCCCGTCGTAGCGGCCCCCGGAGGCCAGCTCCAGGTGGGCGCCGGGGGCCCAGAGGCGCAGGGTGGGGCCCGTGTAGAAGCCGATGCCCGGGACCTCCGCCAGGTCCACCCGCAGCTCCATTCCGGAGGGCAGGAGGGGGCCGAGGGCCGAGGCGGCCCGCTGGAGCTCCTCCCGTTCCTCGACCAGGAGATCGCCGTAGGGGCTCCCGTCCAGGGCCCCCAGGGCGGCGGGCCCGTCCAGTTCCGCCAGCAGCGCCTCCGCGTGGCGGAGGAGGCGGGGGCCCGCGGGGTGGTCGCCGAGGGCCTCCCGGACCCGGTGGGGGGCCCGGCGCGAAAGGGCGGCGACGACCCGGTCCCGGAGGCCCGGGGGCAGGTCCTCCACCTCCAGGGGGCGGCTCACCAGGGCCGCGTGGCCCAGCTGCAGGATGCCTCCCCGCAGGCCCAGGAGGCCCGGGACGCCCACGAGGAGGCGGGCCAGCTCCAGGTCCGAGGCGGAGCGGCCTTCGGGGTCCGCCTGGATGCGTTCGCAGCCCACCTCGAAGCGCTCCACGGGCTCCCAGCCGCTTCCCGGGGGCCGGAACACCGCGCCGGCATAGCTGAGCCGCGGGGGCGGGGCGCCGAAGCGCCGGGCCACCTGGCGGGCCAGGGCCACGGTGAAGTCCCAGCGCAGGGCCACCCGCTCCTCCTGGTCGAAGAACTGGACGGTGCCCTCTTCCAGGGGCTCCCGCAGCACCAAGGATGGGTGGAGCTCCCGGTAGCCCTCCTGCGCCAGGTGGGCGATCAGGGCCTCCTCCCAGCGGCGTCGGCGGGTCGAAGCCTCGAAGAGAAGATCGGGGAAGTGGGGCGTGTGGATGGGCATGCGCGTCCGTGAGAGGTGGAGGTGATTCCCTCCGCGCCGGGGCGCGGGGATGGGCCTGGGCGGCAGCTTCAGGGGGCGGGGGAGCGTTCCGCGTGGCGCCGCTGGAGCACTTCCACCACCTGCTCCAGGGAGAGGTCCCGCTCCACCAGGAGGGTCTGGAGGTGGAAGAGCAGGTCCGCCGCTTCCCCCAGGAGCTCGTCCCGGTGGGCCTCCGTGGGGGAGGTGGCGTGGTTCTTGGCGGCGAGGATCACCTCCCCGGCCTCCTCGGTGACCTTCTTGGCCACGCGGTCCAGGCCCCGGGCGAAGAGCCGCTGGGTGTAGCTCCCGTCCTCCCGGGCCGTGGCCTTCCGGGCCCGGAGCAGGGCCTCCAGCTGGGCCAGCCAGGGCAGGGTGGTGGCCGGTTCCCCGAAGCCGTCGAAGCAGGTGGCGGTGCCTCGGTGGCAGGTGGGCCCCAGGGGCCGGGCTACGAGGAGGAGGGCGTCCCCGTCGCAGTCCCGCTGGATGGAGCGCAGCTCCAGGCGGTTCCCGCTGCTTTCGCCCTTGGTCCACAGCCGCCGGCGGGAGCGGCTCCAGAAGGTCACCTCGCCGGTGGCGAGGGTGCGCTCCAGGGCCTCGCGGTTCAGGTGGCCCACCATGCGGACCTCCCCGTCCGGGGCTTGCACCACGCCCGTGAGGAGGCCCTGGGCGTCGTAGGCGAGCCCGTCCAGGTCCAGCGGGCCGCTCACTGGCGCACCTGCAGGCCCGCCTGGGCCAGGGCGGCCTTGAGCTGGGGGATGGGGAGGATGCGCTCGTGGAAGAGGGTGGCCGCGAGGACCGCGTCCGCTCCCTGCTCCAGGGCCTCCTGGAAGTGCTGGATGCTGCCGGCCCCGCCGCTGGCGATGAGGGGGATGGGCAGGCGCACCGCCTCGGCGATGAGCTCGAGGTCGAAGCCCTCGCCGGTGCCGTCCCGGTCGATGGAGGTGAGCAGGATCTCCCCGGCCCCCAATTCGTTCAGCTCCTCGAGCCAGGCCCGCACGCCGATCTCCGTGGGCTCCTGCCCGCCCCGCACGTAGACCCGCCAGCCCAGCTGGGGGTCCCGTTTGGCGTCCACGGCGGCGACGACGCACTGCCTTCCGAAGAGGGCCGACGCCTCCCGCACCAGGCCAGGGTTCTCGAGGGCCGCGGTGTTGATGGCCACCTTGTCCGCCCCGGCCCGAAGCAGGTCCCGGATCTCGTCCACGCTGCGCACGCCGCCCCCCACGGTGAAGGGGATGGAGAGGGTGCGGGCCACGTCCATGACCCAGGCGGTCTGGGTGGAGCGCCGCTCGGCGGTGGCGCTGATGTCGAGGAAGACCAGCTCGTCGGCCCCCTCCAGGTCGTAGCGGGCCGCCAGTTCCGTAGGGTGTCCCAGGTCCCTCAGGTCCTGGAATCGGACGCCCTTGACCACCCGGCCATTCTTCACGTCGAGGCAGGGGATGATGCGCTTGGCGGGCATCAGGCACCCCCCCCCGCGCCCAGAGCCTCCCGGGTGGCGGGGTCCTCCAGGGGGATGCGGTTTTCGAGGAGGGCCTTGCCGCTGATGGCCCCCACCACGCCGGGCACCTTGCCGAGCACCCCTAGGTCCTCGAGGCCCCGGAGGCCGCCGGAGGCCTGCACCCGGAAGCCCTCCCGGGCCACGAGGGCCACCGCCTCCAGGCCGGGGCCCTCCAGGGTGCCGTCCCGGCCCACGTCCGTGACCAGGGCTTGTCGGAAGCCCAGGCCCAGGAGGGCCTTGAAGACCTCGGAGGTCGCGCTGCTGCTTTCGGCGGTCCAGCCCTGGGTGACCACCCGGTCCCCCCGCAGGTCCAGGGCGCAGATGATGCGCTCCGGGGGCAGGCCCGCCAGGGCCTGGGGCTGCTCCACCGCCAGGGTGCCCACCACCGCGTCCAGGCCCACCTCCAGGGCCCGCTGGATCACGCTCCGGTCCCTCAGCCCGCCCCCCACCTGGAAGCGGATGCCGGGATGGCGCTTGGGGTAGGAGCCGAAGGCCCCCTGGCGGGCCAGGCCGAAGGCCCCGTTCAGGTCCACCAGGTGGATGCGGGTAGCCCCGGCCTCCGCCAGGCGCTCGATCCAGGCCTCGGGGGAAAGGTCGTAGTGGGTGATCTGCTGGGCGTCGCCGCGGCGGAGCCGGACGATGCGGCCGTTGAGGAGGTCCATGGAGGGGATGAGCTGGATCATGGGTTCACCGATCGGAGGGCGCTTGGGCGCCCATCCAGGACAGGGCCTTCTGGAGCAGCAGGAGGCCGAAGGGGCCGGACTTCTCGGGGTGGGGCTGGAAGCCCATCACGCGGCCCCTGGCCTCCACGGCGGCGAAGGTGCGGCCGTGCTCCGCGGCGTAGATGGTCTCGCTGCCGGGCTCCAGGGCGTAGCTGTGGACGAAGTAGAGCCACCCCTGCTTGGGATCCGGAAGGGCCGGGTGGGCCTTGTGCAGGGCCACCCGGGACCAGCCCACGTGGGGCACCTTCACCCCCGGGCCCAGGCGCCGCACGAGGCCCGGGAGCAGGCCCAGGCCCGAGCCCCGGGGGCTCTCCTCGCTGCCCTCCGCCAGGAGCTGGAGGCCCAGGCAGATGCCCAGCAGGGGACGGCCGGAGGCCACGGCCTGGGGGATCTCCCGCCACCAGCCCCGCTGCTTGAGGGCCGCCGCCGCCGCCTCGAAGTGGCCCACGCCGGGGAGGATGAGGGGGCCCGAATCCGCGGCCTGGTCCGGGCTCTGGGCCCGCAGGCAGGGCAGCTTCAGGCGCCCCAGGGCCCCCTCGAGGGAGGCGAGGTTCCCGGCGCCGTAGTCGATGATGGAAATCATGCTCACTCCGTCAGAGTGCCCTTGGTGCTGGGGAGCTCGTGGCCCTCGAGGCGCACCGCTTGGCGCAGGGCCCGGGCCAGGCCCTTGAACAGGGCTTCGATCTTGTGGTGGGTGTTCTCGCCGTAGAGGACGGCGGCGTGGAGGTTGAACTGGCCGCGCATGGCGAAGGCGAAGCAGAATTCCCGCACCATCTCCGTCTGGAAGCCGTTGCCCATCACGAGGGGGGGGAGGGGGGCGTCGAAGACGCAGTAGGGGCGCCCCGAAAGGTCCACCACCACCCGGACCAGGGCCTCGTCCAGAGGGACGTGGGCCTCGCCCCAGCGGGCGATGCCCCGCCGGTCCCCCAGGGCCTCCCGCAGGGCCTCCCCCAGGCAGAGCCCCACGTCCTCCACCAGGTGGTGGCTGTCCACGTGGAGGTCCCCCGTGGCCTCGAGGCTCAGGCCCAGGCCCCCGTGCTTGGCCAGCTGCGCCAGCATGTGGTCGAAGTAGCCCAGGCCCGTGGAGATGCGGGTCTCCCCTCCCTCGAGGCGGAGGTCCAGTCGGATCTCGGTTTCGGCGGTGGTGCGGTGGATGCTGGAGCGTCGCATGGGGTTTCGAGCCTTCAGGAAAGCATAGGCAAAAGATCCCGCAGAGTTGGGGCCTGGAGGTCTTCGGGGGAGGCGAAGCGGGCCCGGTCCGGGCCCACGGCGCCGAAGCGCCAGGCCAGGTCCGGCCGCAGCTCCCGGGCCCGGCGCAGGGCCTCGGCGTCGTCCCGGGTATCCCCCACGAAGGTGAGGGCCTCGGCCCGGAAGGCGTCCGCCAGCTGGAGGAGGCCTCCGGGCTCGGGCTTGCGGAGGTGGGGCCCCGCGTCGCAGACGGCGGGCAGGCTCCAGCCCAGGACCCCGAAGGCCAGGGCCAGCTCCTCCGGGGGCCGCCCCGTGAGGATGGCCAGGTCCTGGCCCGTGGCCTCCAGCTCCGCCTTTTCGACGAGGGCCCGCTCCAGGCGGCAGGTGCGGGCGTAGTGGCGCTGCCCGGCCCGCTGGGCGAGGGGCTCCCGGGCCCGGAACTCCTCCTCCAGGTCCGCGAAGTCGGCGGGGCCGCCCTCGAAGATCCGCTCCAGGCGGCCCCGCTCCGCCAGCACCCAGGCGGCGGAGGCCAGGCGGAAGTCGTTGTTGAAGCCCCCCAGCCGCTTGAAGGCGCGGAAGTGGGCGTCGTCCCAGGCCAGGCCCGGCGCCAGGTCCCCCATGGCCCCGGCCACCGCCTCCATGAAGCTGCGCTCGGCCTCGATGAGGACTCCGTCCACGTCCAGCACCAGCAGGCGCCGCGGGGGGCGGGCCCGGGGCGGGGGAAGAGAACCCCCGAGGGCCCGGGCCGCTCGCGCCGCCGAGGCCTCGGGGCCGACGCCCACCCGGGCGGCCCCCTCCCCCAAAGCCCTGGCCAGCAGGCCCGCCTCCCGGAGGGCCGGGGTCGGATCCGGGGCCACGTGGAGGAAGTTGGCGGCGCTTTCGGCCACGGCGCGGTCCGGAATGGCCCCCCGCAGCCGCTCCCGGCGCTCCACGGTGGCGCGGGTGGCGGCTTCGAAGTCCGGGGCGAAGTCCAGGGCCACGTCCAGGGCCTCGAGGCTGGCGGCGGAGAGGGAGTAGGGCAGCTGCAGGGCCGCGAGGCGATCGAGGAGGGCCGGGTCCCCCAGCAGGTAGCCCAGCCTCCAGGAGGCGCTGGCCAGGGCCTTGCTGAAGGTGCGCAGCAGCAGCAGGTTGGGGTAGCGGTCCACCGCGAGGCGGTGGGTGCGCGGGGCGAATTCGGCGTAGGCCTCGTCCAGCACCACCAGCGGGGGATCGGCCCTCGCGGCGGCGGCCTCCAGCAGGGGCTCCAGGGCCTCGGGGTCCACCCAGGCCCCGGTGGGGTTGTTGGGCAGCGTGATCCAGAGCTGGCGGCAGTCCAGGGCCTCGAACCAGGGAGCCAGGGGGAAGCCCGTGCCCACGGGCACCGGGCGGAGGAGGCCCCGGTGGCGCTTCACCAGCAGGGGGTAGAGGCTGAAGCCCGGCTCCGGCACCGCCACGGCGTCCCCGGGCGAAAGCCCCGCGAGGGCCACCAGGTCCAGCAGGGCCCCGCTGGAGGGGCCCAGCAGCAGGCCCCCGGGCGGGGCGCCGCAGCGCCGGCCTAGGCGCTCCGTCAGCTCCTCCTGGCGCTCGGGGTACTGGTGGAAGGGCAGGGCCCCCAGCCGCGCCAGCAGGGCCTCCCGGGCCGGCGAGGGCCAGTCCTCGGCGGCCTCGTTCATGTGGAGGCGGACGAGGCCCCGGGGCTCGTCGGGGCGCCGGTAGGGGGGGATGTCCTGGAGATCGGCTCGGAGGAGGGGCATGGGGGATTCCGGGAATAGGATGGCCTCGCCTCCGGGGGAAGGAAGCGTCGGCCGCGCGAAAAAGGGCGCGGCCTAGGAGGTGTGGTGGCGGCGGAGGGCGGCGCTGGCGCCGTGGTGGTGCAGGCCCTCGGCCCGGGCCAGGCGCTCCACCCAGGGGGCCATGGCGGCGGCGTCCTTGGGGGCGAGGGCCAGGAGGCTCTGGCGCTTGAGGTAGGTGGCCACCCCCAGGGGGCTGGAAAAGCGGGCCGTGCGCCCGGTGGGCAGGACGTGGTTGGGGCCGGCGCCGTAGTCGCCGAAGGCCTCGCCGCTGGAGGGGCCGAGGAAGAGGGCCCCGGCGGTCGTGAGGCGGGGCGCCCAGGCCTCCGGGTCCCGGACCGCCAGCTCCAGGTGCTCCGGGGCCCAGGCCTGGGCGAAGGCCACGGCCAGGTCCCGGTCCATGCGCAGGAGGCGCCCGTGGGCCTCCAGGCTCCGCTCCAGCACGGCCCGGCGGGGGGAGGCGGCGACGCGCTCGCCCAGCTCCCGGGCCACGGCCTCCAGCAGGGCCTCTTCCTCGGAGACCAGCACCGCCGCCGCTTCCGGATCGTGCTCGGCCTGGGCCAGGAGGTCCTCCGCCACCCAGGCGGGATCGGCGCTGCCGTCGGCGATGACCAGCAGCTCCGTGGGGCCCGCGAGGGAGTCGATGCCGACGGTGCCCACCAGCTGGCGCTTGGCCTCGGCCACGAAGCGATTGCCGGGGCCGGCGATCAGGTCCACCCGGGGCTCCCCCAAGGCCAGCCAGGCCACGGCCTGGGCGCCGCCCACCAGGAGGAGCTCCTCCAGGCCCAGCAGGGCGGCGGTGGCCAGGATCAGGGGATCCACGGGGAAATCGGCGCCGGGGCCTTCGGGGGCTCGGGGGGGTGTGACGGCGACGATGCGGCCCACCCCCGCCGCCTGGGCGGGGATCAGGGTCATGGCCAGGGTGGAGGGATAGAAGGCCCGCCCGCCGGGCACGTAGAGGCCCACGCGCTCCAGGGGCACCCAGCGCTCGCCCACGCGGCCGCCCCCCGGAAGGGCCAGGGCGGTGTCGGAGAGGGAGGCTCGCTGGGCTTGGGCGAAGCGGCGCACCCCGAGGATCAGGGCCTCCAGGGCCGCCACCAGGTCCGGGTCCGAGGCCCTCAGCTCCTCCAGGGCCCAGGCCATGGCCTCCGGGGGCACCCGCAGGGAGGCCGGATCCAGGTCCACGCCGTCGAAACGGGCCGTGTAGCGCCGCACCGCCTCGAAGCCCTCCCGGCGCACCGCCCCGAGGATCTCCTCGACGGTACTGCGCGTGCTGGCTTCGACGTCCTCGTTCCGT